>NZ_JBAWSW010000033.1:0-27567 GCF_037104745.1 Bacillus sp. FJAT-53060 | reverse complement strand
GTTCTATCTTAACAGGATTGATCGAACTACGACCAACATCGTAGAACGCACTGTCAAAGAATACATTTATTATTATAACAACATTCGTATTCAAACAAAACTAAACAACCAATCACCGATAAACTATCGGCAATTGGCTGTATAAAGGTGTTTTGATCCCTGTCTCAAAAACGGGGGTCAGTCCCTGAAGTCGGGCGTTTTTTATTCTGATGGAACAATAAAGGTCAAGTGTTGTTTTAATACCTCGAGGGAAGAGGGAGATGTCATGTAGACTTCACCATCTGTATCTACATTCATTTCCTCTTTTGTGTGGATATGAATACGAGATGCTTGTATGAGAGACAGGTCTCCGGTAAAATCCTCTAGCTCTTCCCGATTCATTGAAAATATCTCTTTTAAAGCAGAGAAACTAGTATTTCTGCAAATTAAAATCTCAGCTTTTCCATCATCAATTGCGGCATTTGGTAAATCAATTTTATTTGTTCCGATAAATTGTCCATTCATCACTAGGACGAACACGGCTTCCTCTTCCCAGTTTTCCTCTTCGGTTTCAATACGTACGTGAAAAAGATCTGTTTGCTGAAGGGTCCGAATGGCACTCGTAAAATAGCTGATTTTTCCCAGTAAGGCTTTTTCTTTGTTATTAATATTATTGGAGGTGTCTGCAATAAGACCAATCCCCCAGAAGTTTAAAAAGTATCGATCTTCGGCTTTCACGAAGTCAACCTTTTTTTTCTTCCCGTCTACAATCATTTGAGCGGCTTTTTGCATTTGTTGAGGAATGCCAAGCGTTCTAGAAAAGTCATTGCATGTCCCGCCCGGTAATATCGCTACAGCTGGCCTTTTTGCTAAACCACCGATACCGTTCATACATTCATGTACGGTTCCATCTCCCCCTATTATAATCAGCAATTCAACTGTCTCATCTATCGCACGGCAGAAATGATAGGCATCCCGTGGCAATTTCGTTGGTTTAAGTATGAGTTCATCAATATATAGAGAAAGAAGAGGAACTGTTTGACCTAATGTTTTTTCTATGTTTTTTTGTCCAGCATTTCCATTATATATAAGCATCGCTTTCTTAAATTGTGCCATCATGCAGTTCTCCCTTATATCTCTTTTTCATTACTTTTCCCCAATTTGACAGCTCATAAACGATGCGCGGAAAAAGAGAGATGGGAACAGACAACACATTTGCCCAAAGGCGTTTTCCTTGATATGATGGAGAAAATGGTTTTGGTACGTAGAAGGAGTGGACGGATATGAATATTGATTTTAATTTATTTATGAATGATATTGTGAAACAAGCGAGAGAAGAGATTAAGCAAGCAGGCTACACAGAACTGACAACAGCTGAAGAAGTAGATGAAGCACTGACTAAAAAAGGAACGGCACTTGTCATGGTCAATTCAGTATGCGGCTGTGCTGGCAGTATTGCAAGGCCAGCTGCTGGTTATTCGGTTCATTACGATAAGCGTCCAGATCAATTGCTAACAGTGTTTGCTGGACAGGACAAAGAGGCAACGGCAAGAGCACGTGAATACTTTGAAGGTTTCCCGCCGTCTTCACCATCATTTGCCCTATTAAAGGATGGAAAGATCATCAAAATGGTGGAGCGTCATGAAATTGAAGGACACGAGGCAATGGAAGTGGTGTCAAAACTTCAGGTCGCTTTCGATGAGCATTGTGAAGAAATATAAAATGGTACTTTTGGACGAATAAATATGAAGCAGTCCGGTCTTTTGATCGGTCTGTTTTTTTGTTTTATAAGGCATAAGAATCAAAAAAATTTTAGAAAATTACTATTGCATATCAAAAAGAAAGTGTTTAAAATACATTATAGTGAATAAATATTCAAATCTACACATGAGTTTAAATACTGGGAGGCATTATCATATGAAAAAGTGGTTATTATTACTTATGACAGCTGGTCTGGCAACTGCAATAGCAGCGTGCGGAACTTCTTCTAATAATTCAAACGCATCAGGGGATGACAAAACACTCGTTATGGCGACATCAGCAGATTATCCGCCATTTGAATCAAAAGATGGCGATAAAATTGTTGGTTTTGATGTAGATCTTGCAAAAGCACTTGCGAAAAAGAATGGCTATAAACTAGAAATTCAAGACATGGACTTTGCGAGCCTTGTATCAGCACTTAAAACAAACAAAGCTGATATTGTTCTTGCAGGAATGACGCCTACAGAAAAACGTAAAAAAGAAGTTGATTTCTCTGATGTATATTACAATGCAGAAAACATGGTTGTATCAAAGAAATCAAGCGGTATAAAAACAGAGAAAGATTTACAAGACAAAACAGTTGGTGTTCAATTAGGATCTATTCAACAAGATGAAGCAAACGATTTGCAAAAGAAATATAATTTAAAGGTTGAAGATCGTAATAAAATTTCTGATATCATTCAAGAAATCAAAGCAGGACGTTTTGATGCAGCGATTATTGAAGACAAAGTGGCTGCTGGTTATTTAAAAAAGGAAAAAGATTTCCAATCGTTTGGACTGAATAGCTCAAACGAAGGTTTAGCCATTGCATTCAAAAAAAATAGCGACTTAACAGAGAAATTCAATCAATCATTAAAAGAAATGAAAGATAATGGCGAACTAGATCAATTGATTAAAAAATGGTTTGCTGATGAAAAGTAAGTCAAGAAAAGGATCAGCGTCATTCATGAAAATTAATTAGAAAGCGCTGAAAAGTTCAACATGTGTTGAACTTTTTCCTGTTTATTCTTTGATTTCATATGAAGGCAAAAAAAGGAGAATGTAATGATGGATTTTAAAGATGTAATACCTCAGATGCCCTTTATTTTAGAAGGTCTTAAGGTCACGCTTTCTATTGTAGTCGTGTCACTCTTCATTGGTTTTATTTTAGGGATTTTATTAACGCTCTGCAAAATCAGTGTATTTAAGCCACTCATTTGGCTTGCAGATTTTTATACATCGATTTTTAGAGGCACACCGCTTGTGCTTCAGCTGCTCATTATCTATTTTGGTCTGCCCCAACTGATTGGCTTTCAAATCGATCAATACACGGCTGCTGTTGCGGCATTTTCACTAAACTCAGCGGCATATGTATCTGAAATTATTCGTGCGGGTATTAATGCGATTGATAAAGGTCAAAAAGAAGCGGCCGTTGCTTTAGGCATACCTTATGCTAAAATGATGAAGGACTTATTGCTTCCGCAAGCATTTAAAAATATTTCCCCTGCACTTGTGAACGAAACGATTACACTGACAAAAGAATCTGCTATTGTCACAGTCATAGGACTGGGCGATGTCATGAGACGAGCCTATCAAGCAGGTGCCGTCACGTATAATTATCTTGAACCGCTTATTTTTGCAGGTCTCATCTATTATGTCATCGTGCTTGTTCTCACCTTTGTCGGCAAATCGGTGGAAAGGAAGTTAAAATTAAATGATTAAAATAGAGAAACTAACAAAAACGTTTGGCAAAAATGAAGTACTGAAAGGAATTGACACCACCATTAAAGAAGGAGAAGTTGTCTCAGTCATTGGACCATCTGGTTCAGGAAAATCGACGTTCCTTCGCTGCATCAACTTACTTGAAAAGCCGACTTCAGGTGTCATTACGATTAAGGATACAGAGATCACAAATTCAAAAACCAATGCACTAAAAGTCCGCGAAAACATTGGCATGGTGTTTCAGCATTTCCATCTGTTTCCTCATAAAACCGTGCTAGAAAATATTACGTATGCTCCAATGAATGTGAAGAATCAATCGCAGGAAGACAGTCTCAAACAAGCGGAAGACCTTTTAAAAAAGGTAGGGCTTTTAGAGAAGAAAGATGATTATCCAAATCGTTTATCCGGCGGTCAAAAGCAGCGTGTGGCGATTGCACGTGCCCTTGCGATGACACCAGATATTATGCTGTTTGACGAACCAACTTCTGCACTTGATCCTGAAATGGTGAAAGAAGTATTAGAGGTCATGAAAGAGCTGGCTCAATCCGGGATGACGCTCGTAATCGTCACACATGAAATGGGCTTCGCAAAAGAAGTGGCCGACCGTGTGATCTTTATGGATGACGGGAAAATTGTGGAAGATGCGAATCCTGTGCAATTCTTTGAATCACCGTCTTCGCAGCGTGCTCAAGACTTCTTGCAAAAAATATTATAATTAAAAAAACAGAAGGAGACTTAACATCTTCTTCTTTTTTTGATTATAATGGGGAAAGTAAAAATACATCATTTCACAAAAGTGAATGGAACAAGACAGAAAAGAGTGAATCACATCATGTTTAAAATCGGCTACCGAACGCTGAAAACAGCATTAGGAACAGCTATAGCCATTTATCTTGCACAAATGCTTGGCTTGCAAAATTATTCAGCTGCTGGGATTATTACGATCCTGTGTATTCAGGTGACGAAAAAAAGGTCACTCTTAGCATCAGGTGCCCGGTTTGCAGCATGCAGTCTTGCGATTTTATTTTCTTATTTATTTTTTGATCTGATTGGTTATCATCCTTTCGTCATAGGGCTCATGCTGCTCATCTTCATTCCGACAACCGTTTTGCTCCGAATTAAAGAAGGGATTGTCACAAGCTCTGTCATCATCCTTCATCTTTACATGTCTGGCGGGATTACCCTTCATCTCATTTGGAATGAGCTTCTACTGATCACGATTGGTGTTGGTGTAGCACTCATAATGAACCTGTATATGCCAAGCGTTGATAATAAGCTGAAACAATACAGTGAACAGATTGAAACCAATTTTGCAAAAATCTTTGAAGAAATCGAACAATATTTAATGACAGGGAAACAGGACTGGACAGGAAAAGAAATACCAGAGACACATCAATTGATCAAGGAAGCAAAAGCTCTCGCATATCGTGATGTTGAAAATCATGTGCTAAGACATGAAAATCTGTATTATCATTATTTCAACATGAGACAAAAGCAATTTGAGATCATTGAGCGTGTGCTTCCAAAAATTACATCCATTTCCATCACAACAGAGCATGGACAAATCATTGCAGAATACGTCAGAGACTTACGCGAACATATTCACCCAGGCAACACGGCGCATAAGTTTTTAAGACGCCTCATTGATATGAAAGAAGAGTTCGATGCTCTTCCGCTTCCACAAACACGAGAAGAATTTGAAGCAAGAGCCGCACTTTTTCATTTCCTCGGGGAAATGGAACAATATTTAGTGCTGAAAAGCTATTTTAAAGGGATGAAAGAATAGAGACGCATGAGTTCCTCCTTCATTGGTCAATCTAATGAAAAAAGGAGGAGTCTATGCGTCTTTTATTTTACACCGTGTTGACCATGTCCCTTTCGCCTATCTGGCCGATTGGGCAGAATCCGCTTCCAGGAGATCCATATGTCATTATTAATAAACAAACGAATGAACTTGCTTATATTGATCATGGAAAAGTACAAGAGGTATATCCTGCTTCTACAGGGAAAACAACGGGTTTAACGCCAGAAGGTGAATTTACCATTATGATCAAAGCGAAAGATCCTTATTACAGAAGAAAAAATATAGAAGGTGGCGCGAAGAATAACCCCCTTGGGCGAAGATGGATTGGATTTGATGCACGAGGAACAGATGGGAGAACCTATGGGATTCATGGGACAAGTGACGAAACATCGATCGGGAAATTTATCACGGCAGGCTGTGTGAGACTTCATAATCAAGATGTAGAAAAGCTGTTTGAACAGCTTCCAATTGGAACAAAGGTGTGGATTACGAAATCAAACGATTCATTTGAAAAGCTAGCCAAAGACAAACAGGCCATTCGTTTATCGAACGAATAACCTGCTTGTCTGCTTTTATCAAAACCCTTATAAAAAGGTTGCCGCTCCTGCTAAAAGTGAAGAAATTAACAAGAGGCTAATCATGAGCAATACCATACATTTCATGAATTTCTGAGACATAACGCACCCCTATAACCGAAAATTTTTGCGACGAGCGCACCTTTCTTTATTTTATCTGGTTTTTTCACATGCGACAAGTGATCAAAAAAGGAAGTGAATGGATGAACCAAATCGATCATATCGCCATTGCTGTCTTTTCTATTAAAAAAACAAGTCAAACGCTTCACCACCTGTTTAACTGGCAATTTTCAGACATAAAAGAAATTCCTGAGCAGGAGATCAAGGCGTCCTTCGCTCCACTAGGTGACCTGCACATTGAATTGATTGAACCGATGTCAGATCACAGCAAACTACATACCTTCTTAACGAAAAGAGGAGAGGGGGTTCATCATATTGCATTAAAATCAGGTGATATTCAGGTTGACCTTAGTCAACTTGACCAGCTAGGCGTACAGCTCATTCAAAAAACTGCACAACTGGGGGCTAATGGAAAGCGCATCGCGTTTATTTCACCAAAAGAAACATCGGGTGTTTTATTTGAATTGTGTGAGGCCTTGAAAGGAGAGAAATATGGCGATGAATGAATCGTTCAATGACTTGTCTAAATGGAGAAAGAAGGCTTTAATGGGCGGTGGTGAAAAACGAGTAATCGTTCACCGGAACAAAGGAAAGCTATCTGTTCGTGAACGGCTTCATGAACTTCTTGACCAAGAAAGTTTTATGGAAATCCAGCCGTTTGCAAAAGGTCACCGGTCAGAGCATGTAGGTGACGGTGTGGTCATTGGTACGGGACTTATTCATGAAAGACCCGTATGTGTCTATGCACAAGATGCGACGGTATATGGGGGCTCGTTAGGCGAAATGCATGCCAAAAAAATCGCTTCTTTAATGGATTTGGCGGCTCAAAATCAAATGCCTATCATCGGTCTAAAAGACTCAGGTGGTGCGAGAATTCAAGAGGGTGTGGTATCATTAGAAGGATACGGTCAGATTTTTAAACGTAATGTGCTGTACTCTGGTCAAATCCCGCAAATATCCGTTATTTTAGGTTCTTGTGCTGGAGGTGCAGTTTATTCTCCTGCATTGACTGATTTTGTATTGATGACGGAGCAAACAGCCCATATGTTTTTAACTGGTCCGAAAGTCATAGAAAAAGCAACAGGAGAAACGGTCTGTCCTGACCGGCTTGGCGGTGCAAGTGTTCAGCATCAGACAAGCGGGAATGTGCACTATACTGGGAAAGATGAAAAGGACGTGTTACAAGCGGTTCGAACTCTTTTAACGTACATACCAACGAAACAACAGACGGCTATTCATGCGACGAAGGCATCAAAGCATGATGCCATTGATCCAGGCACGATATTGCCAAAGGATCCATCACGCACCTATGATGTCAAACAAGTGGTAAAAGCGATAACTGATCACGGCTCATTCTTTGAAACCCAGCCTTGTTTCTCGAAAAATATCGTCACAGGTTTTGGCAGATTAAAAGGGTCTTCGGTTGGTTTTGTCGCCAACCAGCCAAAGGTGCTGGCAGGCAGCCTTGATCTTGACGCTGCTGATAAAGCAGCCAGGTTTATTCGGTTTTGCGATGCGTTTCATATCCCCATTTTAACCCTTGTAGACGTCCCCGGATTTTTACCAGGGGAGAAAGCCGAGCATGCGGGGATTATCCGTCATGGTGCGAAGCTGCTATATGCGTACGCTGAGGCGACTGTCCCAAAAATTACTGTGATTTTAAGAAAGGCGTTTGGCGGGGCATATGTTGCTATGAATAGCAAGGGATTAGGCGCTGACTTTGTTTATGCATGGCCAGATTCAGAAATTGATGTCATGGGAAAAACGTTCGCAGATGAAATTGTTCATCCTGCATCACGAGAGTTTGACATGGAACCCAATGTCGTGAAAGCGGCTCAGTTAGGGCTGATAGACGATATTTTAACGCCTTCTGAAACGAGGGAGCGGTTGATTCGCTCATTTGACCTGCTTCGCAGTAAAAAAGAAGATAGACCGTTAAAAAAGCATGGCAACATGCCGCTATAAGAGGAGGAGCACCATCATGATCAATGAGAAACGCTTATTAGACGAATTTTTAGAACTCGTTCAAGTCGATTCCGAAACAAAACATGAAGAAAAAATTGTTGAGGTTTTAAAAGAGAAATTCAATCAGCTTGGACTTAAGGTGGTCGAAGACGATTCAAAAGCAAAAACTGGTCACGGTGCAGGTAACCTGATCTGCACACTTGAAGGAAAACAAGAGGCTGATACGATCTATTTCACTTCTCATATGGATACAGTTGTTCCAGGTAACGGGGTCAAGCCAATCGTTGAAGACGGATATGTCAAGACGGATGGAACAACAATTCTTGGAGCTGACGATAAAACAGGACTTGCCGCTATGTTTGAAGCGATTAGGGTGCTGAAAGAGAAAAATTTACCACATGGAACCATTGAATTTGTTATTACGACAGGTGAGGAATCAGGACTTGTTGGAGCAAAAGCGTTAGATCCAAAGCTGATGACAGCGAAATATGGCTATGCCCTCGATTCAGATGGCAAGGTCGGTACAATTATTGTAGCTGCGCCAACACAGGCAAAAGTACGTGCAACCATTTACGGGAAAACAGCTCACGCAGGTGTTGCACCTGAAAAAGGTGTGTCTGCAATTACCATTGCATCAAAAGCGATTGCCAGCATGCCGCTCGGCCGCATTGACGAAGAAACAACGGCGAATATCGGCCGTTTTGAAGGCGGAACACAAACGAATATTGTTTGCGATCAAGTCGATATTCTTGCAGAGGCACGCTCTTTAGAACCTGTAAAAATGGAAGCACAAGTAGCAAAGATGAAAGAAGCCTTTGAAAAAACCGCTAAAGAAATGGGCGGAAGTGCCGATGTACAAATTGACATCATGTATCCAGGCTTCAAATTCTCTCACGGCGATCAAGTCGTTGAAGTGGCGAAAAAAGCGGCTGAGAAAATCAGCCGGCTTTCAGAACTACAGACAAGCGGGGGAGGCAGTGATGCAAACGTCATTGCTGGGAACGGCGTCCCAACCGTCAACCTAGCTGTTGGATATGAAGATATTCATACGAAAAACGAGAAAATGCCGATTGAAGAATTAGTCAAGACAGCTGAAATGGTTCTCGCCATTATTGAAGAAACGACAAATCCATCGTAAAGGCAGGAGACTCTGTGAACACGCAAAAGATCATTATTTTCCGAGTGGGACAAGAGGATTTTGGCATCAGTGTAGAGCATATTCGTTCGATTGAGAAGGTCCCTTATTTACAAGAAGTATCGAACCTTCCAAAAGAAATTAAAGGACTCATGTCATTAAGAGGAGAGGTCATTCCAGTCAGTGACACAGGCGTCATGCTTCACGGAAAGCCGCTTGATGTAACCGAACAGTCCAAGGTTTTACTATTTGAATTAAACGATCAAATGATTGGGTGCCTTGTCTCAGATGCAAAAGATATCATTGATATCCAGCTAAGCGAGATCAAGCCATTTCATATGAACACAAAAGCATCTGAATATTTCTTCGGCGTCGTTGAGAGAGAAAACAAGATGATTTTGCAAGTGGACCCAAGTAAGTTTCTTGGAAAAATTGAGGATCTCGATCAATTATCAGAGCGAATGAAAGAGGAATTGGCATAAAGAAAAGCCCCTTATCCGTTGATAAGGGGTTTCAGTAGAACCGTTGATGGGCTATATTTACATACTGCTTTAGCAGTTTTGAATGAATATAAATACATACATTCCGTTTTAAAATGGCTAAATAAACTTTCTATGCAAGCATTATCCCAAAAGTTTCCTTTTCTCGACATACTGGCTTTCATTTGATATTTTTTGAGTAGATAGTGGTAGAGGCGGGATGTGTACTGGAAACTCTGGTCGCTATGCAGGAGTACTCCTTTACATTTCGTTTTTTTTTTTTGCTTTTTTAAGAGTGTCTACTACAAGTTTCAGGTTATTCCTTCGACAAATCTGGTAAGCAACGATTATACAAGTCTTTCATCACAGACAGGTACAGTTTTTGGCCGTTGATCATTAAATAGGTAAGATTGCCTTAATAGATTTTCGGATGATGGCCCAGATCCTCAATTCATTCATCAGGCGTTGAATACGATTGTGGTAGTCCATACTTTTTTGTCAACCATAATACCTCATAAGTTTTCCGTGTTTCCCCATAAAAAATCCCCTCCATTATAGACAGATTAGTATGCTTTCTTTTTTTGTCTACTATGAGGGTATCATATCATTGATAAGGGGCTAATTTTTATTTAGCAGCTGGGTTTACTTGGTCGTTTGCCGCAGCTTTCGTTTTTGACTTTTGGTACATCACATTTAAAATAATGGTTTGAATGGTGAGTAAAAGTCCGCTTGTCATCCAGTATAAAGGAAGAGCAGCGGGTGCATTCATTGAAAGAAATAGCATCATGATTGGAAAAATCATGCCCATGATTTTAGCTTGTTTTAGTGCAGCCTCTGTTTGGATACCTGATTGCTTTGCATATCTTTGTGTGACATAAAATTGCAAGAAATACATAGCACCTGCAAGGATCGCCACCAAAAGATCGGTTTGTCCTAAGTTAAACCATAAAAACGAATGCGTGGCAATCTCCGGTGTTGAACGAATAGCCGAGTAAAAGCCAAGAACAATTGGAATTTGAATCAGCATAGGCAGACAGCCCATCGCCAGCGGATTCACATTGTTCTCTTTGTATACTTTCATCATGTCCATTTGCAGTTCTTTTTGTTTTTCAGGTTCTTTCGTTTTCTTTAATTTGCTTTGTATTTGGTCAATCTGTGGTTTGATCAGTGCCATTTTCTCCTGCATGACTCTTTGTTTCTTAAATTGGTTGGCAAAAAGCGGGAAAATGAGCAGGCGGACAATCAAGGTCACGAACATAATGGATAAACCATAATCATCATGAAAGAAGTTCGCAAGCCAAATGATCAACTCAGAAAAAGGCTGGACAAAATAATGATGGAAAAACCCATCAGAGCTCGTATTCGTTTGCGCACTTGCAGCATAGGCAGGTGACGTCATCATCATCAAACATAAAGTCGTACAAACAGTTAATAAACGTTTCAATTCATTTCCTCCTCAATAATAGAAATCTAATTAGAGAGAGGGAGCGAATGGTCTTCATCATCATTTGATGATCTTTTCATTCGAATGACTTTACTAATCCAAGTTGTAATGCGATCATATATGATAAACAGAAAATCTGTTCGATTCAAGCAAGATGCGTCCAACTCTTCCAAACGATGTCCGCCAAGGTGCTCGTTCATCCGGCAGTCTTTTAATAAGAATGCAATGCCGATGGCCGTCAGCGCTGGAAGAATAATCGTAAAGAATTCAACAAGGAAAAAGACTTCATTGAATGTATCGATGATCATGATTATCACATCCATTTCATTACTCACAGTGTACTATATACCATATGAATTGTCTATTCGAACAAACCGAAGATGAGATAGATGAAGGAGGCAAGTAAATGGCTGATTCTCAAAGGAAGGGACGAATCATTTTTCATATTGATATGAATAGTTTTTATGCATCGGTAGAAATGGCGTATGATCCTTCTTTGAGAGGGAAGCCTTTAGCCATTAGCGGAAATGCGAAAGAGCGTAAAGGGATTGTTGTGACTTGCAGCTACGAGGCAAGAGCATTAGGAATAAAGCCGCCGATGCCATTGTGGGAAGCAAAACGGCTTTGTCGGGGACTAATTGTCCTTACACCAAACTTTGACCGGTACCGTAGCTCCTCACAAGAAATGTTTACGATACTAAGAGAATATAGTGATTTAGTGGAACCAGTATCGGTTGATGAAGGTTATATTGATTTAACAAATACACCATATGCCGAGCATGCGGTGAAAACCGCACATGACCTTCAGATGAGGCTTGTAGAAGAACTCATGCTTCCTTCAAGTATCGGTATTGCACCGAATAAATTTTTAGCGAAAATGGCCTCTAATTGGAAAAAGCCAATGGGTATCACCATTTTGCGTAAACGAGATGTCCCGCATATGCTCTGGCCTCTTCCAGCAGGTGACATGCACGACGTTGGACAAAAAACGGCAGATAAGTTGAAAACAATCGGAATCCATACGATTGAAGATTTAGCAAAAGCGAATGCGTATGCGTTAAAAGAATTGTTAGGCATCAATGGACCGAGATTAAAGCAAAAGGCGAACGGAGACCATAACGGCATCGTTGATCCAGAAAGGATATACGAATTTAAATCCGTCGGCAATTCTTCAACCCTGCCTCATGATTCAGATGATACAGATGAACTCATCAATTTAATCGATAAGCTGTCACAATCGGTAAGTGCAAGATTAAGGAGAAAAGAAATGATGGCGAACCGGCTGCTTATCATGATTCGGTATGCAAGTTGGAAAAATATCACACGTAGCGTTATGCTCACGAATCCAACCGATCGGAAGGAAGATCTTTTTGAAGCGGCAAAGCAGTTATTCCTTAAGCACTGGAATGACCAACCGGTGAGGCTCTTAGGTATGACGGGGACAGATCTTGTTGAACGAAAATCAGCCGTCAAACAGCTTGATTTATTTTCTTATACAGAAGATGCAAAAGAAGAGCCGCTCCAATCCATTTTAAATGGTCTTAAAGAAAAGTATGGAAAATCATTGGTTCAAAGAGGGATAACCATTAAGGAAAAAGAGAGCAGAACAAGCGGTACAAGTTTTAATAAAGACTTTTTTCAGGACGAAAGAGGAAATGACTAGCCTGAAAACTTGATAAAAGAGGTGATATTGTGGTAATTTCAAAGGGTACATCATTTCAGCAGTAATCAACATAGTGTGTTAGAAGGGACGTCAGAATTATGTCAAAACAACAAATCGGTGTGGTTGGACTAGCCGTTATGGGGAAAAACCTTGCCCTTAATATTGAAAGCCGCGGTTTCTCCGTGTCCGTTTATAACAGATCTAGCAGCAAAACAGAAGAGTTTCTTCAAGAATCAAAAGGCAAAAACGTTGTTGGAACATTCAGCATTGAAGAATTTGTTCAGTCGCTTGAAACCCCGCGTAAAATTCTTTTAATGGTGAAAGCTGGTGCAGCAACAGATGCAACCATTCAATCATTACTTCCTCACTTAGAAAAAGGTGACATTTTAATTGATGGTGGAAATACATATTACAAGGATACACAAAGACGTAATCAAGAGCTTGCAGAAAGTGGAATTCATTTCATTGGTACAGGAGTTTCCGGGGGTGAAGAAGGTGCATTGAAAGGCCCATCTATTATGCCTGGCGGTCAAAAAGAAGCCCATGAGCTTGTGAAACCAATTTTAGAAGCGATCTCTGCGAAAGTAGACGGCGAGCCTTGTACAACGTACATCGGTCCAGATGGAGCAGGGCATTATGTCAAAATGGTCCATAACGGTATCGAGTATGGAGATATGCAGCTCATCTCTGAATCATACTTTATCTTGAAGCATGTCGCTGGATTATCAGCACAAGAGCTTCATGAAGTATTCTCAGAATGGAATAAAGGCGAGCTTGACAGCTACCTCATCGAAATTACAGCCGATATTTTCACAAAAGTGGATGAAGAAACGAACCAGCCGCTTGTGGATGTCATCTTAGATAAAGCTGGACAAAAAGGAACTGGAAAATGGACAAGCCAAAGCTCACTTGATCTAGGTGTACCACTTCCAATTATCACGGAGTCTGTTTTTGCACGCTTTATTTCTGCGATGAAAGATGAGCGTGTTGAAGCAAGCAAATTGATCCAAGGACCTGAGCCGACTCAATCATCTGAAAATAAACAAACGCTTATCGAAGCTGTCAGAAAAGCACTATTCATGAGTAAAATTTGCTCCTACGCACAAGGTTTTGCGCAAATGAAAGCAGCATCTGATCAAAATAACTGGGATCTAAAATACGGTGAAATTGCCATGATCTTCCGCGGTGGGTGTATCATTCGTGCAGCCTTCTTACAACAAATTAAAGAAGCATATGACCGTAACCCTGAACTGAAAAATCTATTGCTTGATCCTTACTTCAAGGATATCGTGGAAAGCTATCAATCATCACTTCGTAAAGTCATTTCACTTGCAGTAGAACAAGGAGTTCCTGTTCCTTCATTCTCAAGTGCACTTGCTTACTTTGATAGCTATCGTACATCGGTCCTTCCAGCGAACTTAATTCAAGCACAACGTGACTATTTCGGTGCACATACGTACGAACGCACAGATAAAGAGGGCGTATTCCATACTGAATGGATGAAATAAGGATAGAAACACGGAAAACCTTAACCTTACCTTTGGTAAGGTTAGCTTGTAGAGAAACTTATGTTTTTCTCCAAGCTTTTTTGTTTTAAATGGTTTTGATGTGTTTTCATCTTTATGAAAGAAACAGAAAAAGGCTATAACACCCCTAGCCTAGCTTCGCGGCCGTTTGAATACTCCTTTAGCATTCATTGCTATGATAAGTTTGACTTTTCAACTGTTGAAATGACGAAAACAGGGCTTTAAAAAAGAGCAGAACCCCCTCGGGAGACTGCTCTTTTTTAGTATCGATTTTATATATTCCACCAATGATACCCGTCTTTTTCTAGAAGTTGATCTGCTTCTTTCGGTCCCATAGAACCAGCAGGATAATTTGGTTTTAACGATATAGTTTCTGCCCATTTCTCAGAAATCGGATCAACAAAGTTCCAAGAAAGTGCCACTTCATCCCAGTGAGCAAAGTTTGTTGCATCACCTAACAAGCAGTCATGAATCAGCTTTTCATATGCTTCTGGTGTATTCATGATATCGTTATAGTTTGTTTGGTAGTCGAGTTTAATCGGTTTGGCATATGTTCTACCATCAAGCTTGCGAGCGTTCAGGTGAAGGGTAATGCCTTCATCCGGCTGAATGTGAATAACGAGTAAGTTTGGGTGCATGTAATTCCCGTTTCCATAGTATAGGTTCATTGGAATGTCTTTAAATTGAACCACGATTTGAGTGGATTTCTTTTCTAAACGTTTCCCTGTACGAATGTAAAATGGCACGCCAGCCCATCTAAAGTTATCGATGAGTAGTTTTCCTGCAACAAATGTTTCCGTATTTGAGTTCGGGTCCACATTTTGCTCTTCAAGATAGGAAGGAACCATATTGCCATCAATCGTACCAGCATCATACTGCCCGCGGACAAAGAATTGATCCACCTCATCTTTAGAGAAAGGACGAAGAGCGCGCAATGCTTTCCGTTTTTCGCTTCGGATTTCCTCTGTATTGAGTTTAATTGGTGGCTCCATTGCTAAAAGTGCGACAATCTGAAGCATATGGTTTTGGACCATATCTCTTAGTGCACCAGAACTTTCATAATATCTAGCCCGGTCTTCAACACCTAAAGATTCACTAGATGTAATTTGAATGTTTGAAATATAGCGGTTTGTCCAAAGTGGTTCGAAGATGGCATTTGCAAAACGGATGACTTCAATGTTTTGAACCATCTGTTTACCGAGATAGTGGTCAATACGATAAATTTGATCTTCTGTAAAAGCATCACGAATCTCTTCATTTAACGTTTTGGCACTAGGCAGGTCATGTCCAAATGGCTTTTCGATGACAAGTCGTGACCAGCCGGTAGTTTCTGATACGTTTTCACTCTTTAAGAACTTCGCAATCGTTCCGAAGAATTCCGGTGCCATAGCTAAATAGAACATACGGTTATTTGGGATACTGTATGTATCTTCAAGGCCGGAAAGCAGAGTGTTGAGTGCCTGGTAGGATGCAGGGCTTGATACGTCAAAATCATGGTAATAGAAATGAGAAATGAATTCCTCTGTTTTCGCCTCTGCATCCTCAAAAGAGACAGATTCTTTTACCACAGCTCTGAGGTCCTCGTGAGACCACGGGCGACGTCCAACACCTACAACGGCGAATTGATCTCCAAGCTTTCCGCTATGATAAAGTCTATGTATAGAAGGGTAGAGCTTGCGTTTTGCAAGGTCTCCTGTTGCGCCAAAAATGATAATTACTGCTTTTGGATAGTTAGTTTCTGTATTCACGAAAAGTACCTCACTTTATTCGTAGCATTGTAGTAAAAACCGAGAATGTATGTACATTTTATTTATTTTATAGGTTCATTGTTCGTAAAGCAAACATTTGATTCGACTTTTTCTGCTTAGGTTTGACTTTTTTAAAAAATTCCGCTGAATTCACATTTACCCTGTCTTCATGTATTCTATATGAATGAAGATATTGTAAACCGGCTGTAGGAGGAAAAAGTAATGGAACTGCTCTTTTTAGGAACAGGTGCAGGTATTCCTGCAAAAACAAGAAACGTCACTTGCACAGCACTTAAGCTTTTAGAAGAGAGAAAAGCAGTGTGGCTTTTTGATTGCGGAGAAGCGACGCAGCATCAAATATTACATACAACGATTAAACCAAGAAAGATTGAAAAAATCTTTATCACGCATATGCATGGTGATCATGTATATGGTCTTCCGGGACTACTTGGTAGCAGGTCTTTTCAAGGCGGAGAGGATGAATTGACGATATATGGTCCAAGCGGAATCAAAGCCTTTGTCAATGCGGCACTTTCAGCTACACAAACGAATTTAACATATCCACTGCATATCATAGAGATTAATGAAGGCATCGTGTTTGAGGATAATACGTTTCAAGTAGAAGCAAGACGGGTATCTCACGGAGTTCCAGCTTACGGTTATCGGGTTGTGGAAAAAGATGTACCCGGTGCACTAAAAGCCGAAGACCTAAAAGAAATCGGTGTAAAACCTGGCCCTTTGTATCAGAAGTTAAAAAACGGGGAAACCGTTATACTTGATGATGGAAGAAGGATTGATGGAACCGATTATTTGGAACCCCCTAAAAAAGGGAGAATTGTTGCCTTTTCAGGAGATACTCGTTTGTGCGAGAATATAACAAAGCTTGCCAAGAATGCGGATGTGTTAGTCCATGAAGCAACATTCGGTAAAGATGATGCAGAACTAGCCTACAATTATTACCACAGCACGACAGAACAAGCAGCGAAAACAGCGCAGGAAGCAGGCGTAAAAAAGTTAATTTTGACCCATATTAGTGCGCGTTATCAAGGAGAAGAGGCACTAAAACAATTACTGAAAGAAGCCCGCGATATTTTTCCGTTGACAGAAGCTGCACATGATTTCTCTTCTTTTACCATTGATCGAAGATCCCTGTAAAAATTGGATGAATCAGTTGTGTGATTTTTTTGATATTTATGATGACGCTCTTTTTCAGGTAGTGGTAAAATGGTGAAGAAAAAACAAATGACGAATGACACTATGAATGATACGGGAGGAACAATCAAAGATGAGCGGTTTTACAGCGTTAAGCGAAGCAGAATTGAATGATCGATATTCAACACTACAAAATGAGTATGAAACGTACAAAAGTAAAAACTTACACTTAGACATGTCTAGAGGGAAGCCTTCGCCAAAACAGCTCGATTTGTCGATGGGCATGCTCGATGTTGTGACATCAAAGGATGTGATGACAGCTGGGGATGGCACTGATGTACGAAACTATGGTGGCCTTACAGGCCTACCTGAAACGAAGCAATTTTTTGCAGATGTTTTGCATTTGAAGCCGGAGCAAATGATCATTGGTGGTAATTCCAGCCTGAATATGATGCATGATACGATTGCCCGTGCCATGACTCATGGCGTATATGGCAGCAAAACACCTTGGGGAGAGCTGCCAAAGGTAAAATTCCTTGCACCAAGCCCAGGGTATGACCGTCATTTTGCCATTTGTGAGCTATTTAACATAGAAATGATTACGGTAGATATGAAGGCTGATGGACCTGACATGGATCAGGTGGAAAAATTGGTCGCAGAAGATGAAGCCATTAAAGGCATTTGGTGTGTACCAAAATATAGTAATCCAGACGGAATTACGTATTCAGATGAAGTTGTTGATCGCCTTGCTTCAATGAAAACAAAAGCAGACGATTTCCGTATCTTTTGGGATGATGCTTATGCAGTTCACCATTTAACAGATACACCTGATACGTTAAAAGATATTTTTCAAGCAGTAGAGGAAGCAGGACATCCAAACCGTGTGTTTATGTTTGCATCCACTTCTAAAATTACATTCCCAGGCTCAGGTGTTGCACTCATGGCATCTAGTCAAGACAATGTGGGCTTTACTCAAAAGCAATTATCAGTACAAACGATTGGTCCAGATAAAATCAATCAATTAAGACACCTTCGTTTCTTTCAGAATCCCGAAGGCTTGAAGGAACATATGAAAAAGCATGCAGCCATCATTAAGCCGAAGTTTGACCTCGTTCTTTCTATCCTTGATGAAAAGCTTGAGGGAAAAGGCATCGCTGAATGGCACAAGCCAAATGGAGGGTATTTTATTAGTTTAAATACACTCGATCATTGCGCAAAAGCTGTTGTGCAAAAAGCAAAAGGAGCAGGTGTTAGACTGACAGGTGCAGGGGCGACATATCCATATGGAAAAGACCCGCTTGATCGTAACATCCGTATTGCCCCAACGTTCCCGACACTTGAAGAACTAGAGCAAGCGATTGACATCTTTACAATATGTGTTCAGCTTGTCAGCATTGAAAAGCTGCTAGCTGAAAAAAGTCAATCTGCCCCAATCCAATGGCATAAATAAAAGAAACTTCTTGACTGATGATCGGTCAAGGAGTTTTTGTTTATTAATTGGCTGTTTGATAATAGGAGACGGGTTGCTTTGCTGCACACCATACATCATAAATTGCAAGCTGAACAATATGCGGTTCATCGTGATGGATATAGTGTGAGCTGTTCTGCGCTTGAATCCATCCGCTTTGTGATGATAAAGACAGCATTCGTTTATGAAGTCTAAGCCAGGCCTCGTGGGCTGGATGAAACAATCGGCTTTTACCTGATGAAATGACAAGGAGCGGCATCATACCATAATGTGTTTGCTTCTTTTTAATCGTACTCAGCATTTTCTGAAAGTCCTCATGTGTACATTCTACTGTAAATTGCTCCATATATGAAGTGCGTTCTTCCTTTGATAAAAGCGGCAGGATGACCTGCTCTTGCTCCTCACTTGCCGGATCTAACAGCACCATGCCGATGACATCTTCTCTTCTGCGACTTGCCCATAATCGGCTGACAAGAGAGCCGAATGAGTGGGCGACAATGAGATAGGGCGGCTGAATATTGGCTTGTTTTAGTAGTGCATCTAAATCATCTGCTAGGTCATGCAAGGTTCTTCCTGCATGGCTTTCGCTGCTGTTTCCATTTCCTAAACGATCGTATAAGAAAACGCCAAGCTCTGGGTCAATGTCTGGCGCCATAGACGCCCACGTGTCGCCAGAGTTTCCGTATCCTGCTTCAAAGATAATCGTAGCTTGCTTTTTACCTTGACGATGCTTTGTATAAAACTGATGTCCATCTATATGATACGTTCTTTCAATCATTGCAGAGTTCATTCTTCCATCTCCCCTAAGTGGTTCTTTAGCTAAAAGACGGCACGAAAGGCAGAGATGTTTCTCTTAAAAACAAAAAAGATGCCAATTTCAAAAAATAGACACCTTTTTCTTATGAGATTTTACCATGTGCGATCGTATTGACGTGGACCTTCAATGGATGTATGAAGCTCTTTGGCGGCTCTACAGGAGGCTTTTACTGTTCGTCAAACGTGCGAGTATGTCATCTTCTAGTTCAACCTTACGTCCTGCATGAGCTAGCTGGAAGGCTGTTTTTGTTCCGTACGCTTGGATTTGTTTGAGGCAAATCCTTTATTGAATTGTATAGCGATTAGCCATTCAAAATTTCATCATAAAAGGTGCTCAAAGAATATAGCTTTTATATACGTTTTTGTATAATGGAAGGAAAGAGACAACAAAGGGGGAAAAGGGATGAAATGGCAAACGGAAAGTGAACTAAAAGAGCTGCTCACAGTTCTTATACAGTATGAAAGCATATCTGGTACAACGGGGGAAGTAGCTTTAGCAGAATATTTATATTATTTGCTAAGGGAACGGTCTTATTTTGAGCAGAATCCTGATCATTTGGCTTTGCATCGAATGAAGGATGGCCGATATTATTTAACGGCTCTTGTGAAGCGAAGTACGCTGTCTCGTACAGTCTTGCTTCTCAGTCACTTTGATGTAGTCGATACAGAGGATTACGGAGAATTTCAACATATGGCGTGTAAGCCTGAAGAGTTGATGGCATCATTTTCTCAAAAAAGTGCTCTTCTTCCAAAGAGAGCAAGGGAGGACTTGGCCTCAGGAGACTGGTTGTTTGGAAGAGGGGCTATGGATATGAAAGCAGGTCTTACCGTGCAGCTCTCTATGCTGGAAAGAGCGATGACGGAGAAGTTTGAAGGAAATGTACTGCTCGTCACAGTCCCAGATGAAGAAGTGAATTCACAGGGAATGCTAGAGGCTGTCCCGACACTAAAGGAGCTCAAGGAGCAGCATGGACTTGACTATACCGCGTGTTTAAACAGTGAACCGATGTTTGAAAAACATCCTGGGGATGAGCACCAATATATTTATACCGGCAGTATAGGGAAGGTGCTTACTGGTTTTTTTTGTAAAGGGATTGAAACGCATGTAGGAGAGCCATTTTCAGGATTAAATGCGAATTTTATGGTATCTGAATTAAACAGGTTGTTAGAGCTCAATAGTGACTATTGCGAAGAAGTAGATGGTGAAGTGACGCCGCCTCCGACCAATTTGATGCAAAAGGACTTAAAAGGAGCTTATTCCGTTCAAACACCTCACACGGCTATTTCTTTATTTAATGTACTCATGATGAAACGCTCAAGTGAAGAGCTGCACGGGCTTCTCTACGAAACAGCGAAACAAGCAGCAGTTCAAATCGAGGCTAATATCAGAGAGAAAACAGCTGAATTTCAGCACTTTAAACATTTTAAACCGATTGACATGAGTATCACGGTTCTCACGTATCACGAGCTGTATCAAAAAGCCACTGAACGGTCAGGCGAGCAGGAAGTCGAGCGAATTGTCAATTATGCATTCGCCAACAGAGGTGAGCTTGGAGATCGTGACTTTTCAACAAAAATCGTATCAGAGCTAACGACTCTTTGTAAGGAAGATGGCCCACTGATTGTTCTGTTCTATAGTCCACCAATTTATCCTTCTGTGTCCTCAACAGATGATCCTCATATCAAGACGACCCTTAAGAAGATTCAGAGGAAGGCAAAGGAGGTTTATGGACTTGAAGTTGAAGAAGTGAAATATTTTCCCGGGCTGTCTGATTTAAGCTATATACAGCTTGAAAAACAGGATATAGGCGATTACAAGACCAACATGCCGCTTTATCAAAAAGGCTATTCATTACCGCAGGGAGAAAAGGAGGCGCTTTACGTTCCAGTCATCAACGTTGGTCCATCAGGAAAGGACCCGCACAAATGGACAGAACGGCTGCATGTCCCGTTCTCTTTTGGCATTTTTCCATCATTACTAGAATCAACGATTCATGCTTTATTAGAGAAAAGGTAAGCATATGTATCTGGAAAAATAACAAAAACAGAAATCGTCACATCACTTTGGGAGAGTTCGTGAGCTTGATGAACTCATACAGATATGTGATGAGCCACATTTGATCAATCTATCGTTGAAGGCAAATGGTCGATCAAACAAACCGACGAACAGTTGAAAGCATTACTTTACATGGAAATCATCACCTCGCTCAAATGAAAGCCATCAAGTCAATGATTGAATATACATGAGGAGATAATGGGATTTAAATCCAAACACTAGAAGTATGTGAAAAAAGCACCTGTTATCAAAACAGGTGCTTTTCTATATCATTTATAAATGCTTGCTGAAAATATGTCGTTTAATTCTGCTGCACGTTTTGTCGCTGTTTTCACACAATCGACAATCGCTTCTTCAAATTGATAGGAAGCAAGTGTGTTCAGTCCCGCTTCTGTCGTTCCGCCTTCGCTTGTGATTTCTTTGCGAAGTTCAGCAGGTTCTTTTCCGCTATCCTGAAGCATATTAGCAGCGCCTGCAATCATCTGACAAATGAGCAATTTCGCTGTTGCTTGGTCCATGCCAAGTTCAGAAGCGCCTCGCTCCATTCCCTCGATCAAATGATAAATGAAGGCAGGACCGCTTCCCGCAATGGCTGTGACAGCATTCAGATGTGATTCATTGAGTACCGTCACATGGCCGATCGTTTCAAACAGCTCGACGGCCTTTTCCTTTTGCTTCTCTGTGACTTCATCACTAACGGCAATGCCGGTTGCTGATTGCTGAATCGCTGCTGAGGTATTCGGCATAGCACGAACCACCGCAGTTTTTTCGCCAGCATAGTGTTGAATGGTTTCAATGGAAATACCCGCTAAAATAGAAATGATCAGCTGTCCATTTAAGTGAGGTCGTACGTCAGAAATCCCGCTTTCGGCATCTTTCGGCTTTATAGCAAATACCAGAATATCTGCTTCTTCATAAATAAAGGATCGGGAAAAATCCGTTTTGACCCCATAGCGCATCTTTAATTCGTCTAATCGTTTTTCGTTTGTTTTATTTGTTACAATGATATCTTTATTTGACATGATGCCGTTTTTTACTAAACCTTTAATCATAGACTCGGCCATAGAGCCTGCACCGATAAATCCAATTTTACTCATAAGCTGCTCCTCCTTGTAGAAAATAAAAAAACCTCTCGTCTGCAAAGGACGAAAGGTTTTTCGCGGTACCACCCTCAATTAGCATGCAAACATGCATACTCAGCTCTAGTCCCTTAACGCGGGAAACGTTTAGGTTTGCCTAACAGCTCAAAGGGCAGGTTCAGCAAATAAGAGGATGATGAAGTCTTACAGCCGGCGGACCTCACTCTCTTGCATCATTATTTTGCTTACTAATCCTTGTCATCGCGCATCTTTTATTTGTTGTTCATTATGCAACGATGGACAAGTTTGTGTCAATAGGGTTGGATAAAAAATTGACCATCCAAACCGCATGACAGTCTGCCCTTTGCAAGATACAATGAATAAAGAAGGTTGAGTTAGGATAATCCATGAGTCAAAAAGCAGGAGATGACGTATAAAAGTGAAAGAAAAAATCATTCAATTATCCATCCCTACACCTTTTGCTGTTGGGGATGTCCATGCATATGTATTAAAAGGAGAGGCCGTGACCTTAGTTGATTGCGGGCCGATGACACAAGAGGCGCAGCATGCCTTTGTCACGCAATTAAAGGAACATCATTTATCGATAGACGATATTGATCAAGTGGTATTAACCCATCATCATGCAGATCATGTCGGTCTTTTAAATATGATGAAACCTCATGTCCGTGTGATCGGACATCAGTTGAATGATCCCTATATTAGTCAGGATTCAGCGTTTAAGCAGCGCCAAATAGACTTTATGGATCGTTTTTTTCAGCAATTAGGTGTGCCGCTTCGTCAAGGTGAGTGTGAAAGAATTGTGAAGCAGTCCTATACATATTCTTGTACTGCACATGTTGATGACGTCATAAAAGAAGGCGATCGTTTGAAGGGGCATGAACACTATTTTGTGATGGAAACCCCTGGACATGCACAGTCTCATCTATCTTTTTTAGATGAAACAACGGGGAAATTCATTGGTGGTGATCTGCTGCTCACAACCATTTCTTCAAATCCGTTAATGGAAGCACCTGATGAAGGAAAGGAGCGTCAAAAATCGCTGCTTCAATATAAAGCATCACTTCATCGGTTATTGCGTTTGCCAATCAAGACCATCTATCCTGGACACGGTCAGCTGATTACGTCTCATCATGAATTAATCGAAGAAAGATTTAAGAAACAAGAGAAACGGGCAAATACCATGTATCAACTGCTCAAACAAAAAGAAATGACTGCTTTTCATCTTTGCCGCATACTGTTTCCAGTGCTATATGAAGAAGCATTATTTTTAACCATGTCTGAGACAGTCGGACAACTGGATGTTCTCTTAGCGGAGGAACAAATTGAAGAAGTACTAAAAGA
This sequence comes from Bacillus sp. FJAT-53060, assembly GCF_037104745.1. Lineage (NCBI taxonomy): Bacteria > Bacillati > Bacillota > Bacilli > Caryophanales > Bacillaceae > Bacillus > Bacillus sp. FJAT-53060. The sequence continues at coordinate 3,734 of NZ_JBAWSW010000033.1, read as the reverse complement.
CGGAACCCTCTATTACCGAGCAAACTAAGGAGTGAAACGAATGGGGCGATTAACAGGAAAGAGAATATGGATTACAGGCGCGTCTGGGGGCATTGGTGAAAAAATGGCGTACTTGGCAGCAGCACAAGGAGCTGAAATCATTATTTCAGCAAGACGAATGGACAAGCTTACGGGTGTGAAAGAAAAGATCATGAGTGCTGGTGGGGTGTGTCACATCGTGGAGCTTGATGTGAGCCAGTTTGAGGACATTGATCGAGCATATCAAGAAGTGGGAGCTGTCGATATTTTGGTCAACAATGCCGGCTTCGGTGTATTCGATCTCGTAGAAGATGCGTCCATTGAGAAAATGGTGTCAATGTTTGAGGTCAATGTGTTTGGCTTAATCGCCTGCACGAAAAAGGTCATTCCAGAGATGAAACAAAGGGGGCAGGGGCACATTATCAATATTGCATCTCAGGCAGGAAAAATTGCCACCCCTAAATCAGCGATATACTCCGCATCAAAGCATGCCGTCCTCGGATTTTCAAACAGTCTTAGAATGGAGCTGGAAGATTGCGGAATTCATGTTACGACAGTGAATCCGGGACCGATTGCTACGGATTTCTTTACCATTGCAGATCGCAGTGGTGATTATGTGAAAAATATTGATTTTATGATGCTTAGTGCAGACAAGGTAGCAGGGAAGGTCGTCTCAGCCATGATGACGAAAAAAAGAGAAATGAATTTACCTGGCTGGATGAACGTTGGCAGTAAATTGTATCAATTATTCCCATTCCTATTTGAAAAAGCAGCACGCAAAGCGATGATGAAAAAGTAACAAAAAAAGAAATCCGTCATCGACTGGTTTCTTTTTTTGGATGGGGCTTAATATTGTATCTGATACTGTCACTTCATGATAGATTAGATACTGATGGAATGTTTAAATCCTTCACAAACAGATCAATCACCCTATGTCGAACCCCTGTAAAAGAGTTCATAAAGTAGAGGTGGATGGATATCTGTAATAGGAATTTTAATGGTGTCAATTTGTTGAATGTACAATATATTCACATTTTTTTATGTTCGTCTAGCAGCCTGCTGAAGTGGATCCCATACACTATTAAAAGGCGGTGCATAGCTAATATCTAAATCCTCAAGGTCTGTGATGGTAAGTTCTTGGTAAAGGGCAGCTGCCATGACATCGATTCGTTTATCTACACCGTTTTTGCCGATGATTTGAGCACCAAGTAAGGTGCGCTCATCGCTTCTGTAAATCAGTTTTACTTTCATTTTCTGCGCATCTGGGTAATACCCAGCGTGATCAGTACTATCAATAGTAATAGAGGAGAAGGGGAGGTTCGCTTCTTTTGCTTCCTTCTCTGATAAGCCCGTTCGTCCCGCTGTCATGTCCATAAATTTCATCACCGCTGTTCCGGTACGCCTTGAAATGCCCGGTTCGTCCCCGTCATATGGAAGCCTGCGATTCTTCCTTGTTTATTCGCGGTCGTTCCAAGTGGAATGTAATCCAGTTCTTTTTTTATGCGGTGATAGGTCGCTGCGCAATCCCCTGCAGCATAGATGCCTTTTATATTGGTTTGCATGTATTCATTCACCGCAATTGCCCCATTTTGTAGGCGCTTGATTCCTGTCTTGTCGAGAAAGGAGGTTTGCGGAGTGACGCCGATGGCGATGATGACCATATTCGTTTCAATGGTCTGTTTGTCTGTTTGAATAGATGTTACATGTGCCCTGCCCTCTAAATGTTGCACCGTTTCTCCAAGCACCACGTGAATGCCTTTATCATCCGCTTCTTCTTTAAGATATCTTGCCATATCTGGGTCAAAGCCTGGACCAAGTGTTGCCCCTCGCTGAATGATATGTACTTCTTTTCCTAGCGATTTTAAATTTTCTGCCATTTCTAAGCCGATATATCCACCGCCGATGATGGTGATATGTGTGACGTCTTTTTTTAAATTGTCTAAAATGGACAACGCATGTGGAATTGTTTTTAATACGTGTACACCTTCTAATGGATGACCATCTAAATCCAGTGTGATAGGGCTTGCTCCTGTCGCAATTAACAGGCGGTCATACGTTTCTGTAAATGGTTGTTTTGTTTTTGTGTGAATACCCGATACCGTTTTTTGCTCGGTATCAATAGAGGTCACTTCATGTAAGCATCTAGCGTCAATCCCATATTTGCGGCGAAAGGTTTCAGCGCTACGTGCGATGAGCTTTCTGTGATGATTAATCAGACCGCCGATCAAGTAGGGGAGTCCGCACTGTCCATATGAGAAAATCTCTCCTTTTTCAAAAGCGATAATGTGTGCGTCTTGATCCTCTCTATATATTTGCATAGCGCAGCTCATTCCTGCTGCATCTCCGCCAATCATCACATATTTCATTTGTGTGCTCCCTTCTATCTATCAAACTGAATATTCTTATTTACCCCTCATTTCCTTTTTTTAATGCTTTTTTCACAAAAGCAATAAACTTTAGTTGAAAAATAAAGACAGCGCCTTCATTTTAAGCTACAATCGGATTATCGCCTTTTTGGTTACGAGTTTAGTGAAGATTGGTGGGAAAGACTTTGGGTGACGAACGACTGGATTTTAATACGTTATATACACGCCATACGAGAGAGGCCTGGGCAGCTCTCGGAGAATACATGCCTGTATCTGTTTCAGAAGAGGAAGCCAGAGCGCTTCAAGGATTAAATGATTATTTATCACTTGAAGAAGTTCAAGATATTTACATACCACTTATTCGTTTTCTGACATTACATGTTTTTGCAGAAAAACAAAAAAATCAACATGTGAATGCTTTTTTAAACTATCCACATCATGCCAAAATCCCCTTTTTAATTGGGATCGCTGGAAGTGTTGCCGTCGGGAAAAGCACGACTGCTCGTATTATTGAAACTCTTTTATCAAGGCTTGGAGATGGCATAAAGGTGAGTCTTGTGACGACTGATGGCTTTTTGTATCCTCAAAAAGAGTTAAAGGATCGAGGGCTGATGGAAAAGAAAGGCTTCCCGGAAAGCTATGATGTCAAAGCACTTCTTTCTTTTTTAAATGAATTGAAGTCAGGTAAACAAACTGTCCACGCACCGGTGTATTCACATCTTACCTACGACCGACTTGAAGGAGTTTATGAAACAGTGGAGGATGTCGATATTGTCATCATCGAAGGAATCAATGTGCTGCAATCACCAGCACTGGGTGATATGAAGGATGAACCGAGTGTGTTTGTATCAGACTTCTTTAATTTTTCGATTTATGTAGATGCCGCTGAAACGCAAATTCAATCTTGGTATAAAGAACGTTTCCGTTTGCTGCGGGAAACAGCCTTCCAAGACCCTGAATCCTTCTTTCACCAATACAAAGATTTGACCGATGAAGAAGCGGATCAGATGGCAAGTACGATTTGGAATACAGTGAATCGGCCTAACTTATATGAAAATATTTTACCGACAAAATATAGAGCGGATCTGATTTTAAAAAAAGGCGATCAGCATAAGGTGGAAGAGATCGCCATCCGCCGGGTATAAAGAAAAACTGCTCACTTCATGGGACTGACCCCCGTTTTTGAGACAGGGATCAAAACACCTTTATACAGCCAATTGCGTATAGTTTATCGGTGATTGGTTGTTTAGTTTTGTTTGAATACGAATGTTGTTATAATAATAAATGTATTCTTTGACAGTGCGTTCTACGATGTTGGTCGTAGTTCGATCAATCCTGTTAAGATAGAAC
>NZ_JBAWSW010000032.1:0-28578 GCF_037104745.1 Bacillus sp. FJAT-53060 | reverse complement strand
AATTCTTTAGAATAGTGTTGAAATTGTTGTCCCTTTCTAGCCATAAAAAATCCCCTCCAAGTATAGTGTAACAGCCAAGATATGTTCTTGGGCTTTTTACACTGTCTACTTAGAGGGGATAATATCAGAGAGAGCAGAAGCTGCTTTAAAGTGTGTTGGTCTTTTTTATTTGACGTCATCATGCTCGATATAGGTTTCAAGTGCTAGATGGTACTCTTTTTGATAATGAAGGTTGGGACATGTTTTCACAACTTTACCTTGTAGGGCATTAGACTTTGAGACTTCTAATGATGTTTTACATTTAGGACAGCGTTCGGCAAACAATGATGGCAAGCGCTTCATAGATTACCACTCCAGTTAAAGTCTTAAAAACCGATTATATTAATATGAATTATAGGGGATCGTGTAAGCGAGGTCAATGGGCATTTAGGTTTTTTATCAGGTTCACTTGAGATGTCAGTAGGAACTTCTCAGCATCGATTCCTCTCGGTTAAAGATCGATTCAAGCTACTATTCCTGATCTACGTTGATCATTATTCGTTGATTTTTCATCCGTTTACCTGTAAATGCAGGAGAAAGCAAGTTGTTCAGCTGGTTCGTTGATTGCCTTTGTCGCGTTTTTTGCTTTGATCCACAAATGCCAGGAATTCACTGTTTTTGCAACTTGCGTGTTATGTAAGGCTATGCTAATATATTTGAAGATAAAAATAGACTTGTATAACCTCAATAATATGGTTTGAGGGTTTCTACCAGGATCCGATAAATCCTGATTACAAAAGCGTGCTTTCCTTTTTTGTAATCAGGGTTTTTTTTGTTTGTCTACACCCTGAATTAACAGTGAAAGCCATGATATACAGAAGGGATGTTAGACATGAACTGGAGAGTATATTTATTAGCGGTTTCTACTTTTGCGGTTGGATTAGTTGAGCTTGTGGTCGGGGGTATTTTGCCGAGCCTTGCAGAGGATTTGAATGTGTCTCTTGCGACAGCTGGGCAGCTCATCACAGTATTTGCGATTGTGTATGCCATTTCAGCACCGGTGCTGCTCACCGCCACAGCCAAAATCGAACGAAAATGTCTTTATTTAATTGCGTTATTGGTGTTTACACTAGGAAATGTGTTCACTTATTTTAGCTCGACCTTTGCCCTTGTGATGATTTCAAGGATATTGATTGCGATGAGTACAGCGCTTGTGGTGGTGTTATCACTGACGATCACCGCCAAATTGGTGGAACCAGCGCATCGAGCGAAAGCATTAGGTCTGATTTTTATTGGCATTAGTTCATCACTTGTTCTAGGTGTACCGATCGGTATTTTTATTACAGAGAGCTTTGGCTGGAGAGTGATGTTTTTAGGAATCAGTATTCTATCGGCCATATCCATGGTACTGATCTATTTTCTATTGGAAAAAATGCCTGTTGAACAAGTCACACCTCTTAAAGAACAGATTCGTTCTTTAGGGCATCCAAAAATTTTTAGTGCACACTTGATTAGTTTGTTTATGCTTGCTGGTCATTATATGCTTTATTCTTATTTCACCCCATTTCTGATGGAAGTCCTACATATGACACCGTATTGGATTAGTATTTGTTATTTGGTATTCGGGCTTGCGTCTATTGGCGGGAATGGTTTTGGCGGATGGCTTAGTGACAAACTGGGATCAGGGAAAGCCATTTTGTTTGTAACAATGGCGTTTGCGGCTGTGATGTTTATCATTCCTTATACAGCGGGTGTGTTTGTGGTATTTATGGCGATGGTTGTCCTGTGGGGAGCGCTCAGCTGGGCACTGACACCTGCTCTGCAAAGCTATTTGATTCAAACAGACCCATTGACGTCCGATATTCAGCAAAGTTTAAATACATCGGCTTTGCAAATTGGCATCTCTATTGGATCAGCAGTGGGTGGCGTCATGTTTACAATGACCGGTTCATCTGTTGATTTGGCTAAATTCGGTGCTGTGTTCGTGCTGATTGCCTTTAGCTGTGCCGTGATTTCGTTGAAGAGACCGTCTCTTTATATGGAAAATCAGAATCGTGCTGAGTAGCTGCCTTTGATGAGGCAGCTTGTTTTATATCTTGTGTTCTATTTCAGAATCACACCTTCACTTTTTCCAGTAATGACTTCTTTACCATGCTGGTTGATATAGCGGGAAAAAAGCTGAACACGGTCATATTGTTCAAGGGGTTCCACTTTGGTGACGGCTATTTGACAGGTAATCGTATCACCTGTATAAACGGGGCGGATGAAGGTACATGACATGTCTTGACCAATAAAATGAAACTGACCGCCAAGCCTAGTGGTCAGACTTGCTGTGAGAAAGCCATGAACCATTCGCCTGCCCTGGTCATCCAGCTCCATATGGTGTTTGCCTAGGTCGCCTGTCAATCTGCCGAATTGAATCACGTCTTCATGTGTATAGGTTCTGCTTGTTTGAAATTGATCACCTGGTTGAACCATCTTTCCATCAACTCCTTTTTTTTAAATGTACCAATTAGGTGAATGAGTGTACATTCATTTTTATTCGTTCTTACTTCATATATTCTCTCCGCAGCTAGCTTGTTTGCCACACTGAAAAGAGGGACCGAGGATGGTCTGTATAAACGAATTGCTATTGGTCAGCTGACTGAAGAGGAAAAGGATGTCTTACAAAACAAACAAAAAAAATAGAAACAAACACATTCTCATCATTAAAAGATATCAAGGGGAAAGGAGAGCCACCTGAGACACCTCTCCTTTTTTGTTATTCAAAGAGCATATGATTGTTTGATAGAACGAAATCGTCCCTTTTTCATTATATAGGATAGTAAATAAAAGGAAAAGGTGCTGTGATATATCGTGTAATCTAGTAAAAAAGTACTCATAATTATCAGGTCTGATGGACCGTTATTTTTCTCGCATTCACATTTCTTTTGACTCCTCTATTGATTATTAGTATTATTTTATTAACCAGTTAAGAGTGGAGGTTCAGATGGAAACAAAAGAGCAGATTGTATTAAAAGCGATTCAAGATCTGATTATGCATAGGGAAAAGAGACGGAACGATCCAACAGATCCACTGATTACCACGACTGAAACACTCAAGCAAGATTGGACACTCACACAGCTTCACATTTTATCGATGATTCAAGCCAATCCAAACGAATCAAATAATACATTTCTTTCACAGCAACTGAAACTGTCAAAGCCAGCCATTACAAAGGCTGTGAAAAAACTGATCGAAAAAGGCATGGTAAACTATAACCATCGGCAAGGTGATAAGAAGTCGGTCTATTATTCACTAACAGAGGAAGGTACACAATTGGCGGCACTGCATGATGAACTTCATGAAAAAGCAGTGACATCCTATTTAGAATTCCTCCATCAGTTTAATGAAGATGAATTACAGGTGATTGAGCGCTTCTTAAAGGCTTGGAAGGAAAAGATATAAATCCTATTCACATAATATTGGTAAGGGCTATTTGTCTAGGGTGAAAATAAATGAAACCCCACGCTAACGTGGGGTTTAACTACTGTATAAAGTAAGATTTCGAAATAAAAATTATTAGTGCTAAACTATCCTAATTTTTTAATTTCATTATAAACATTTTCAGTGTTATTTCCATTACTATGTTCCACTAATTTGTTATATCTATCAATATATTTTTGAGGTTGGTTTTGGTTATAATTTCTTTTTATAAAGTTATTTAATGTACTATCAATATGATAAACAACATCTCCAAAACGATTATTATCTTGTAATATATTTGGGGCTCCATATTCTTGTTCTGCTATTTCTTTATCACCCCAAAAAAAGATTATATTACTGCACCCAGCAAAGGCATAAAAGCATATTGAAGAGTAATCAGTAATAACCACCTTGGAGTTAATAAGGGCATCCTTTATATCACCTTGATATACATAATCTTTAATTTGATCATATGTTTCTGGAAATTGATTTTCAAGCATTAGCCCTGCTTTTGGATGTAAAGTAATATTGATTACTTTATCTTCGTAAAAAGGATCAGTTTTAACAATCCTTAAAAATTGCAAATACCGGTCTATATAAGAATTTTTTTCTATTTTTCCGGTAACATCCCAGGGTCTCCAAGTTAACATAAAAGTAATTTGCTTTTTATCTGTATTTCTATTTTTAACATATAAATCTAAATTAGGAACCCCTTTTTCAATTAGCTGATTATCGCTAAATTTTGGATATTTACTAAAATAATACGATTCAAGTTTTGAATTTGTAACAATATAATCTGGACAAATAGGCACTTTTTTATTAAAATACCCTCTTTCAAAAACATTTGTGGCAAGACAGACACCGTGTTGTAAGAATACTTTATTATTATTACTTAATATCTTTCTTTTGATACTTTGACTATTATCATATAATCTTCTTTGTACATGGCTTACTAAATCAGAAGAAATAAACCTTTTGGCTTTAAATATATAATAAAAAGACTTGAAGCTATTGTGGGCTAGAATATTGTTTGTACCGTATTGCTTTTTAAAAGATAAAAATCTTTCGTGATTTTTATCCAAGATAAACTTTGAAAATGAATCATTTTCAGCTTTTGATTTTTTAAATACTTCAAAAGCTGACTCGCCTGCGTTCTTAGAGAATTTTTCAAAATAAACATCATATTTTTCTTGCCTTCCGAATCTAGAAATTAACCAAGCTAATTTTTCTTTAAACTTTGTTACTACACTTATGTAATCGGTCATGACTAATACCATTTGACCCGTTATAGATTTCCTTACAAAAAACTCAATATTTTCATTCAATTTATAACTACTAGAGCTATAAACATAGTGTTTTACATTATAAGTATTTCTATAATTAAATTTCAAAGGGTAGTAATAGTCTAAATTCTCCTTATTCGTAGATTTAATATACAAAGGCAAATTTATCTCACTTGATTGTATATATTTGTCTAACAATTCTTGTTTTTTGATTTTAACATAACCAAAATGAACAAATAATCCTAATTTATTTGTCACATTTGAAAACATTTCACGGGTATTTTTAGAGAAAAAATATTTGAAATTAAAATTTAAAGCTTTATCATATCCAATAGCTATATCAATTTTTTTCATATTAGCAAATTTAAAGCGAATTACACCAAAAATATAAAAATTATCACCGATTGTAATTGTTTTTAATCTTTGTGGAGGATTAGATTCAGCTTTTTCTATTATCTGTTCCATAGTTAATAGTGGGTGATCTTTTTTAATTATGATAAAAGATAAGGTGTTTAAAGGGTCTAGGTATACCACAAGTACAGTTCCTTGAATTCTATTGTCATTTTCATGAATTTCTAAAATCTCAATCCTATTGTCAGTTTTTTTGTTTTTAATGACTTTTTGATTTGTTTTATATATATAAAATTTTTTGAATAACATTATTTTTTTTCTATTTATAACTTTCCCATTGTTGAAATCAGTAAACTCACCATTTAAAACAATATTTCCATTTTTATTAGATGCGTATGACACTTTCTACCTCTCCTCGTTGAGCTGTTGTAAAATATAATATAGTTAATACAACTTTGTTTAGGTAATTGAATAATAAAATTATTAGTTCTTAATTCTGTTAAACAAATTTTTTCTTGTTTTATTCTAGTAAATAAATGGGACATGATGATGTCTATTTTCATACTCACTCACTGTATATCTTTTTATTTTCGAAAAAACAATCTTGAGATAAAGGAATGGACTTTTCCCAAACCTCATGTAATGTATATTATGAACCTAATTTATGAATGAAATTACCAGACAAGTGAAATGCATACTTAAGTATATCATTAATTTTACTGTCAAAACTAATCTATATCAATATGTTCTTTAATCATCTTATATAAATCGGGTTTGAGTTACTATGGTCTGACAGAAAGGTTTGTTGGCTTTTTTCTGTCTGTGTACAGTATCCAACTTTTACATGATCGGCAGACTCATATATTCGGATTAAAAGTTGATGTATTAGATCTTTATTTAATTCATTGGCCGGTTGAAGGCAAGTATAAAGAGACGGGAAAAGCACTAGAGAAGCCTTATCATTATGGATGAGTTCGTGCAATTGGTGTGTGCAATTTCCATCAGCATCACCTGGATGATTTGTTAGGTGAGGCTGAAGTAGTACCGGTGTCAAATCAAATTGAGCTGCATCCGAAACTACACAAGAGCCTTTGCGTGACTATTGCAGGGAGAAGGGAATTCATGGAAAAGATTGGCACCATTAGGCAGTGGAAAGCTCCTCAATCATCCGGTACTTCAGATATTGCAAAACATGGTAAGTGGGCTGTCCAAGTTATTTTTCGCTAGGACTTGCAGAACGGCATTATCACTATTCCGAAGTCTGTGATAAAGAGCCGGATTATTGAAAATACAAAAGTATTTGATTTTGAGTTGTCCGCAAATGAGATGAGTGTTATCGATCAACTAATGAGCGGACAGGTCCAGACCCAGATAACTTTGATTTTTAACATTGAAGAAAAGCACAGGAATCCGATCCTGTGCTTCTGTTTGTTGATAAAGGGCTAAAATGACCTGTATGTTAGCCCTTTAGTTGATGAAATAGATTGGTATATCCGCTTTATGGAATTGAGCCGATGACATTGCCTTTGGGTATGTATTTCCTGTATGATAAACGATGGTATATTTTCAATAACTTTAAGAGGTGTTTATATATATGGAAAAACAATATCGTGTATTACTTTACTATCAATACGTCCCCATTGAGGACCCAGAGACGTTTACGGCAGAGCATCTAGCCTTCTGTAAAGAGCTTGGTTTGTTAGGACGTATTCTCGTTTCATCAGAAGGCTTAAACGGGACGGTTTCTGGAACCATTGAGCAAACGGACAAGTACATGCAAGCGTTAAAAGAAGACCCACGCTTTGCATCTATGCCGATTAAAATTGACGAAGCGGATGGTCATGCGTTTAAGAAAATGCACGTCCGCCATCGCAATGAATTGGTGAATTTAAGCCTTGAAGATGACGTGAATCCGTTAAAAATGACAGGTAAACATCTTAGTCCCATCGAATTCTACGAGCAAATGCAATCACCTGATACCGTCGTGATTGATGCGCGTAATGATTATGAATTTGATGTTGGTCACTTTAGAGGTGCGGTGCGCCCTGACATCGAGACATTCAGACAATTACCTGATTGGATTCGTGACAACAAAGAGATTCTTGAAGGGAAAAAGATCCTGACATATTGCACAGGCGGCGTACGTTGTGAGAAATTCTCAGGCTGGTTAAAGCGTGAAGGCTTTGAGGATGTATCTCAGCTTGACGGCGGAATTGTCACTTATGGTAAAGACCCGGAAGTCCAAGGCAAGCTATGGGACGGTCAATGTTATGTATTCGATAACCGTTTAACAGTGCCAGTCAACCAAACAGAGCACGTGGTTGTCGGAAAAGATTTCTTCTCTGGTGAGCCTTGCGAGCGTTATGTGAACTGTGCGAACCCTGCATGTAACCGCAAAATGATTACAACAGAAGAAAATGAGCACAAATACATGCGCAGCTGCAGCCATGAATGCCGTACAAGTGAACGTAACTTTTATGTGAAACAGCACAATTTATCTGAGGAAGAAGTGCAAGAAAGACTAGCTGTGATTGAAAAAGAACAAGCCATTTCACAAGGATAGAAGGGTTTCCCTTTTATCCTTTTTTCTATGATACATGTTCAGTTTTTTCATATTGCTACAAAGAAAGGTTCTTGCTCGACCATGCTTTATATTTTATGAACATGAATTATTTGTATCGTAGGATGGAAACTTTCGCCTTAATGATGATAGGTATTGACTCAATCATTGGTTCAGGGTGGCTCTTCGGCGCATGGCGTGCCCGCTTAATTGCCGGCCCTGGTGCTGTTTTGTCCTGGCTGATTAGGATGGTTGTGTATTTACTTGGCTATTTCCTATCTTGGCAGTGACAAACACTCCCTCAAAAGTGGATTTGAAACAGTTAGAAGATGCGAAAAAAATTAATGATGAACTGCGTACCTCTCAGCAAGAAGCCGCATCCGCCAAGAAAATAAACGGCTGCCTGATCGTTACGGGCAACCTTTTTTATTTTGATGAGCTATGCATGACATGACGCTTCAGCCAAGTGGTTACCCCTTGTAAAACGGCCGCTGTAACCAGTGAGATGATCAGATATCTCCATAGCTGATCCAAGCCTTGTCCACTAAGCCAAAAAACCATTCCTAGAAAAACGAGGCTCAGAATGAGCATGAATAAAAAAGATGCTGACCAAAAAAAAGCCTTCATAGACGGCCACCTCCTTGGAGTATTGTATGCAGGCTGATGGAGGATCAGACCAGCAAGGAAGAAGTAGAAATATCGATAGCATATTTTGAGTGAAGATTATTGGTCATAGACGGAGGTGTTTGGAGATGCAGATTCAAAAGGTTCTAACCAATAATGTCATTAGTGTGATAGATGAACAGGGAACAGAAATTGTCGTCATGGGCAGAGGCCGCTTTCAAAGGCATCCCGGAGACCCAGTGGACGAAGCGTTAATTGATAAGAGCTTCCGCCTAGAGGATCATCGGTTAACGAGCGGCTGGAAATGCTGCTTCAAGAGGTTTTGTATGATGTGGTCAAGGTGACAGAGGAAATGATTCAATCCACATTCAAAGCTGAACCGAAGATTAAACGAAAGTAGTCTGCATGTATCAATGGCAGACTATATTCATTTGTTATTCACAAAGTCTTGCCATCGCGTCAGGGCTTCCAAGTTTAACTTGTGTAAAAACATGCTCTTTGGAACAAGCTGATCCCTTCTCTCTTGTTTGTTAAGCGCTGACAATTTGATTGTAATGGGCTTTTTTCGACATGGTTAACTAGCATCATTTTCCGTTTGAAATGGTAAAAGGTTTTATGAACCAATCAGTCTTGCCATCTGATTATCTCAAATCCTAGCTTAAAACAAGTTTAATTATGTAAAAAACAGATTCTTCTTAATGTCTTTTTGTGATATTCTTCCAAGGTATTGTAAAAGATAAGGGGGTCTTTTCATGTTCAACAAGCAGTTCAAATCCTGGGTGATCGTACTCATGGCCATCATTCTATGCATGGCAGCATTACCTGGATACGAGGCATCAGCTATCAGTAAAGGAACAAATGTCAATGAAGCCATTGGGTTAAAAAGTGGTGAAGTCATCTCAGGTACATTACAGAATGAAAAGGATGAGTCATGGTATCAAATCACACCATTTTCACAAGAGGTTGCAAAAAATACACATATGCGGATTCATGTGAAAAGTAAGCAAATGTTGTCCGTATCGGTTTATCCAAGTAAGGATAGAGCGATGAAGGATGACACCTATTCAAGATATCGTGTGGATACAGCAAGCGGAGAGGCAGACATAAACTTCCCACATGCATGGTCAGGTCCTTATTATGTCAAAGTGCTCTACTTAGGGTCAGAGGAAGACAGCCGAGATGAGGAAGAGGATGCAGCTTATACAATCGGGTATAAAGGAGCCAATCTTCCGCCATCTGAACCGATTTTCCCTGAAGAAGAAGAGCCTGAAATTATTATTTTTGAGAAAAAGTATGGGCGTGAAATTCTTCAATCGATTCGTAAGATTGAAGACAAACGTTTTAATGAAACAGCAGATGGTCAGAAGCTCACGCATCTGCTTCAAAAAACAAAGCCGTTTCTTAAATCTAAGCTCATTAAGAATCAAAAAGAGCAGCAAAAGGTATACAATTACCTGCTTACTTTAAAATCACTGCTAAATGACGTAGATAAAAATGGTGCATTCAGCGGTCATATCGTCACAGAGAAAGAACAACAGGCGATCCGCTCCCTTTTTGGTATGCTCAAAGATGCAAGCCCAGCATATTTAAAGAAGGAATTAGAAGTAGTCAGTAAAAAAATGGGACTCGATCAGCTTGAAGGAAAATCGATTGGTTATGTACTGGAGAAGCAAAAGCTTGTACCAGAAGAAAAGATCAAAACGAACAAAATTATTTTTAAATTAAAGGATGGCCAAGCGCTGCAATCTGCGAAAAAGAAGATGAAAAGCTATGGAATCCAAGAAAACCGTGTGACATCACAGTCAGTGAGTCCTTTATTTAAAGGAATGTATGTCTATGATGTTCCAGCAGGGCAAGAGTCAGCCGGAAAAACACTAAAAGCAGGCAAAGCGGTGATCAAAAGCACGGCGAGAAAGCTGTCAAGCATTCCGAATGTTGAATTTGCAGAGCCTGTGCAAACCTATCGTGCGCTCAGCAATGACGTGCAATATGGTTACCAGTGGCCTCTGAAAAACCGTGCACAAAACAGCGGGAAAAAAGGCGCTGATATCAAGTTTGAACAAATGAATACCCTGATTGGCACAAGTAAAATGAAGCAAACGTTGATTGCTGTTGTTGATACAGGTATTGACAGTCGTTTGACGGACTTAAGCGGAACCGTTCGCACGGACTTAGGTGCCAATCTGATTGGACGAAACAAAGATGCAATTGATGACAATGGACATGGTACTCATGTGGCAGGCATCATTGCAGCAAAAGCTGATAATCATTACTCTATGGCAGGGCTGAATCAACATACTGGCATCATTCCGGTCAAAGTGTTAGATGCCTATGGGTTTGGAGATACAGAGCATATTGCACTTGGAATTAAGCATGCAGTGGACAAAGGCGCAAAGGTCATCAACATGAGTCTCGGCGGCTACTACAGCAGGGTCATTGAATATGCGATGAACTACGCTGCACAAAGGAATGTACTAGTGGTAACGGCAAGCGGAAACGATGGTATTCCAGAAATGGACTATCCTGCGACCTCTAAATATGCAATGGCGATTGGCGCAAGCAACCGCATGGATATTGTCGCTGAGTTCTCAAGCTATGGCAAAGGATTGAGCATGTCAGCACCGGGATCAGATATTCCAAGCTTAATGCCGGATGGGAATGTCTCATATCTTAGCGGGACATCAATGGCTACACCATACGTTGCAGCAGCAGCAGGATTACTACTTTCGAAAAACCCGGCCTTGAAACCGAATCAAGTAAGGAATATTTTGCAAAGTACAGCAGATGATATTTCATTTACATCTGTTGATGGAAAAGATGACATTTTCTATGATGAAAACGAAGAACCAATTGTCGATCCGAAAACTCCTGGTGTCGATTGGATAACAGGACATGGCAGACTGAATGCATTTGCTGCATTAAGTGCTGTTGAACTGAATGCCTCTGTCAACAAAGTAGAGGATCAGCATCAAAAGGTGACAGGAAAAGCGAAAGCAGGCGCTACCATTGCTGTGTATAGAGGTAAGACACTACTTGGAAAAGGCACGGCCAGCAAAAAGGGAATCTTTAGTGTGAAGATCAAGCATCAGAACAAAAATAAAGTGCTTCACTTCAAGATTTCAAAAGGCAAGGCCGCTACTTCTCTCAAAGCTGTCGTGAAAAAGGGCAAAGCGCCAGCTAAGCCAAAGGTGGGCAAAGTAACGGTCAAAAGTAAAACGGTCAAAGGGACTGCGGGTGCAGGCTTGACCATTAAAGTGAAAAACAAATCAAAGAAAGTCATCAAAACAGTGAAAACCAATAGTAAGGGCGTATTTACAGCCAAAATCAAGCCGCAAAAAGCAAAAACCATCTTATACGTGACAGCTTCCGATGTGAGAAAAAGAGAAAGTCCAGCAGTGAAAGTTGTCGTGAAAAAATAGCTTAAGTGCTTCCCTTTCTAAAAAGGGAAGTTTTTTTGTTTGTTACTGTATATAGTAATAAAGTAGGAAAAAAAGAGGACTTATAGATGAAAAAATCATGTTTGCATTCTTTCTATCATTGCTTCTTTCTCCAGGTGCAGGATACCGTATATACAACAATCTATACATTATTACGATATCGTCCCAGTGACGTTCACTTTAAACGACATCAAGCTTTCTTCAAATGTCAAGTGAGACGACGCGATTAGCCCCGAATTTGCGTCTGATAAGATCGTCGTCAGGATGACAAAATTCATGAAGTCTGCGGCATAAGCAATGCCGATTCGATCAAAAACCAACACAAATGGACTTTTGATCACACCGGGGTTCTTCCACAGGAATCAAGCCAAACATTGCAGCTCCACCAAGAAGGATAAATAGATTAATTGCCATCACTTTAATGCTAGAAAACTTAAACTCTGATTCTGCAAAGAACTTGACTGTAAATGCATCGAGCGACTGTACTGCCAGTACTAGGACCATGCGGGTTTTCGTGCATAAAAATGCAGTCAAAATAATAGAAAACCAAGTCATTGACAGCCTCTAAAAAGAGATATATATTATGGAAAGGTTCAATTCAGAAAGCAGCATCAAAAGTCACTTTTTTTTGATTTTATTTTGTCCAAAAACTGTCTTCTTTCGTGCAGAAAGAGGGTTTTTTATATGCTTAAAAAAGGAGGAAAGAAGAAATTGAAAAAATGTGTAAAAGATATTGTTATGATTCTCATTGGTTCTTTTTTATTTGCAGCAGCTGTGAACATGTTTGTCATTCCTCTTGAATTTGGTGAAGGCGGCGTGACGGGGCTATCCATCATTTTTTATTATTTATTTGAGATTGCACCATGGCTGACAAACCTGGTGTTTAATGCCATCTTATTGGTTGTAGGGTATAAATATTTGGATAAGAAGACCACAATTTACACAGTGGTCGCCGTCGCAAGTAATTCCCTATTTTTACACCTAACCACAAGATGGGTGGTGAATGTACATGAATTGATCATTGGTGCTATTTTCGCAGGGATTATTATCGGAATTGGGATTGGTCTTGTATTAAGAGCCGGCGGAACAACGGCCGGTTCAGCCATTCTTGGAAGAATTGCCAACAAGTATTTAGACTGGAACGTGAGCTATGCCATCTTGTTCTTTGATCTGATCGTTGTATTTGCTTCTTACTTTATTATTGGTGCGGAAAAATTAATGTTTACCATTGTGATGCTCTACGTGGCCACAAAGGTTATGGACTTCGTCATAGAAGGCCTCAACACGAAAAAGGCGGTCACGATTATTTCTTCATGTAAAGATGATATTGCCGAAGAAATCAATCACACCCTTGACCGAGGCGTGACGATTTTAAATGGTCGAGGTCATTACTCAAAGGAATCGAAAGAAATTCTCTACGCTGTCATTCAAAAGCAAGAGCTCATGCGCCTAAAGAAAATTATCAAGAAAATCGATAAAGACGCATTCGTTGTTGTTCATGACGTGCGTGATGTGTTTGGAGAAGGATTTGTGAATATATAATAAAAAGTAGGGTCTTATCCCTGTGAATTAGACAAATATAAAAAGCCTAAGCCTCCAGTGTGTGACGATATTCTACCGGAGTATCTTGTTTTTTTAAGGAATCGATCTTAATTAAATCGAATGTCATCTTCTATACTCTTGTGAGGCTCTTCCCCAGTTAGACACGAAGAAAAGTAAGCATTCTCCGTTTTGTGATAAGAGAAAAATGATTATTATCTAGGTTGTTTCTCTTCGAAAAATTATTTCCTTTTAAACCAACATTTTTAGTTGCTGTTGATATGCTCTTGTTGTGCAATGGAAGCCTTGATCAGAATGAAGTACAGCTTCTTTGACATCTCATTGGGATGTTAAACTTACTTTCCAAGGTCTTTATGGCCCATTCAGGATTACTTCGTTTTGACAGCTTCCATGCGATGCTCTCCTTTCTACAACTGATAGATAATAGAAACGAAAAAATCCCTCCAAGGATAGTGGATCATCCAAGGGATTTTCTTGGGCTTTTTACACTGTCTACATAGAGAGTATATATCAAACACGGATCTTTTTATCGATCGGACTAAAAAGACATCATAAAAACAGTTTGAAGCCCACAGTGCATCAACGCTCTCCAGTGGAAAGGCTGTTTTACTTCCTCATAATTATGCGCCTAGCAGCATTTACACAACAACGATCGACTAATTGTTCCTTAAAAATCAGTGGAACACAACAGTTTGATTTTCTAAACCACGAAAGTATCACATTCTTAAATGCTATTGATCATGATTTTAGTTTTATTTTTGTTGTAACATAACCATAATACTACCATTCATATAATTATTTGAAACTCTATTGACATGAAACCAATTTCACAAATTAAACTCATGGTGGACACACTAGTTGGCGTAACACGAAAATGTCTCAGAGTGGCGTTACAAATAGTGTGTTTTAAGAATTTTAAGGAGGCTTTCAGAAGATGACTGAAATTGAAATGTTTGATTGGCTTAACAAAAATAAAGCTCCTTTTGCTTTGAAACTAAAATTACTGGAACTTTTGCAATTAAATACACTGCTTGTAGATTGGGATAAAGAATTAATGACAAAAGAAAACGAAATCAGGATGCTTCGAAAATATGTTTTAGGAAGTTAGTCTAAATATAAAAATAGGAAAAAAAGGGTTGATATGGTACGCGTTTCATACTTTAAGATGATGATGTGTCTTTGCTGACAACTAAAATAGCCAATTTGAGGAGGAATCAATGATGCAGTCTAGCACATCATTTAGTAGCCCAGCTTATCTTGAAACAAGTGGAGTTATGAAAATCGCTAATATAAACTATAACAATAATGAATGGATGAACTTGGCGAAGAAGGGATTTCTAAGAAATCGGGTTCTTATTTAGCCCCATCTCTTCCAGTAGAGTTTCATTGTCATGGAATTGGACACTATGATTTTAGCAACTTAGATGAATTAGATATTGAAAAGGTCAATGCTCTGGCTGAATTAGAAGGTATTTTTGTGTCCCTTCTATCTTCCTTCCTCATAATCAATTAGACTAATTTGTAGTTTTTATGAAAGAATTCCATAAACAAAAGATGAAGGGAAACCTTTGTAATATTTTAGGTATTTCTCTCGAAGGGCCATTATTGGCCAGTTTTGCAGGAACGCCTGAAAAAGGGAATTGGGCACCATTAAAAGAGGAATGGGAGAAAATCGCGTTTTGTGGAGAGCTTGGGCTTATTTATACTGTACTGTCTCCAGATGCTATGACTGAAAACTCCTATTTAAAAAAATATATAACTGATGAACATCCGAGTATAGAGTGGATTGTGGATACACTTGTGGAAGCTGGGGTAAAGCCGGCAATTGGCCATTTCCAAAAAGCATATCCAGAAGAAACCTCCAAACTTATAATGGAAGTTATAGATACAGCGCAAAAACGCAGTAAATATGCTGGATCAGATGCTGTTTTAACAGACCATTTGTTTAATGATATGCCAAATTATAGACACACTTGGAGAACACCCAAAGAGAGAGCATATAGATTAGAAGGATTAAAAGAAGCCCGATTAGACCAATGGAACTTAGATAATATAAACACACTTGTCGGAGAAGTTCCTGGTGCTATAATGAGAGCCGCGAAAGAAGGTTTATTAACAATTTGTATGAATTTTGATAGTGAACATGTAGACTTAGAAGTTGCACGACGAGTTGTAGAACTTGTTGGTTCCCAGGGTATTATTCCAATGACAGATCGTATTGACACAGATTCCATGTGTGGTCAGTCACTAGAAAAAGTTGAAGGAAATAATTTGTGGTATCAAGGAAAAGGATATGTAGCTGCAGGATCTTACACAATCGATCGACTTATGCATAATATACGTACTATTGGGTTTAATGAAGAGGTTATTTGGAATATGACTTCATTTATACCATTAAATGCTTGTAATTTTCTAAATGAGTTTGAGAGTCTTTCTTTGAGACCATTTAGTTTTATAGATGAAACTAAAAAAAGGACTCATTTCAAAGCATCTATCCCAGAACAGATTTTAGGTTAAGTATAAAAGAAGACCACTTAAAAATTGGTCTTCAGACCTTAGTCAAACCCCACTTTCAAGTGAAAGTGGGGTTTTCACTTAATTTTGATTATATATATCAGGTGTCTTATAGTGGGTATGGTCCTTTCCATGTCTAGTTTGCCAGTTTTTAAGATTTATGGCAACGAAAGTAAGCCTTGTGTTTTGCATAGATTCATTGAGTGAGTCTCCAGATGATCTGCTTCTTCTAAGTAGTCGTGCCAAATATGATAGTGAATCTGTTTGGTGTGATTTTGACTTTGTGTACAGTTCTTTAGAAAAGAGCAGGGCTCACATACTTTTGAATCAGAGGTCATAATGATTATAACCCTCTCTAGTCGTTGTACGATAAGAGAGAGGATATTCCCATTTGGGAGTAACAATCAAAATGTGCGTCATACCCGTATTCATTCTTTTTCAAGTAATCATCTTTTGCGTAGGGCATGACAGGTCTTATCTCCTGATTCATTAGAGACTTAGCAATTCAAGGTGTTTTATATCCAGCATCTACTGGGACTAAACTTTGGTTTACCGACTTTCACTGTCATTTTTGTTAAGAATGAATCTAATATAAGATGATGATGAGAATTGAAACCTGTGACCAATGACCTTAAAATAAACCCTTTGAACCGCAAGCTGAAGACATCTGTCTAAATACTCTTTTAGGTTGACTTTCTTTTAATAAATTGTAGTTCCAACTTATTTATATTTGGGACTTCTTTGTTATTCATCAAGTTATATAATAAATTTGCTGCTGTTTGTCCCAGCTCTTTAATAGGTTGATGTATTGTTGAAAGTTCTATTATTTTTGATATCGGTTGATTATCAAATCCTAACACCGCCAAGTCTTCAGGTATCCGTAATCCTTGCTTCTTTGCTTCATAAATGATACCAGCAGCAACATAATCACTTCCTACAACCATTGCCGTAGGACGAGGTGATCCATTTACAAATAATTTTGCTATTTCAATACCATCTTCAATCGTGTATTGTTCGTCAAAGTACCAATTATCACTCCATTTTAATCCGTATTCCTGTTGGAAATGAAAAAATGATTTTTTCCTACTTATCCCAACACCACTCTTAGGGTTACCTATACATAGACCGATGGACTGATGTCCTTGAATTCGTAAATGATTAATGGCCATTTTAATTCCTGATTCGTGATTAATGAATATACTTGCAACCTGTTTGCTTTCAGAAGCTTCACAAGAAACAATTTTACCAAATTTAGATATTTCGTCGAGTGTGTGTGGTGGACTAATACAAGATCCTAAAATGAGACCGTCAATAAGTTTGTATTTTAATCTATTGAAAAACTCCAGTTCTTGGTCGAGATCGTTATTTGTCTGGTGTACAAGTAAACTATAATTATGTTTATTACACTCTTCGCCTATTCCGGCAATTAGTTTGCTGAAAAAAGGATGGTTGATTTTAGGTACAATTACTCCGAATACATTTGTCTTTCCTCTAGACAAATTAATTGCATTGAAATTAGGTACATAATTCAATTCCTTCATAGCCTGTAAAACAGCGTCGCGTTTATCGGATTTGACATAAGGATGATTATTAAGAACCCTGGATACAGTTGTCCGAGAAACATTCGCTTTCTTCGCTATTTCTGTAATGTTTGTCATTATATTACTCCTTCAAGGTAGTGTCATCAGGAATTTATTCTAAATAACACCAAGGGAAATCCAATTTGAGAATAGGCGTTTATTGATTTTATCATGACATATATTAAATATGTGCACTTCCCTGACTATATCCCTCACTATAAATAGAACGAGGCATCCCTATCTTGAATAATAGTTTATCAAATAAACCTACTATTATCCCTAGACATAGTAAGACAATTACGGTTCCTATACCAATCGGACCCTGTAGAATTATTGAAAGCACAAAAGCTACAGTTTCCCCTATAGTCTTTGTAATATTAATACCCCAACCTGTTCGTTCAGTAATTGCTAACATTAATTCATCATTTGGTATTGAAGGAAAAGATGCTCTTAAATAAATAGCAATTCCAATAGCCAATAAGCATAATCCTATTAAAAATAAACCCCATTGAATCATTACATTATTTGATTCTAAGAAGGAGAGAAGTTTTAAGTTTAAAATGTCAACAAAAATCCCAATGATAAAAATCGGAATAAAACCAGCTACATTAGGAAATCGCATTTTTATCAAGCTATTTATTAAGATAAGGATTCCTCCAACAATGAAAACCCATGTACCAATCGTAAGGCCAATTAGTTCTGATAAAGCCACGTTCAGAGCATCCCAAGGAGCTATTCCAGTATTTGATTTAATCATACATACAACTCCAAACGATAAAACAAACAAACCAAAAATATAAATTAAACATCTTTTAAGATAATGGTTCTTGATTGTTTGCTCCATGGTTTAGGTTTAGGGGCATTTTCTTTATTAAGAATATAATGATTAAAAGCATAAGCCACACCACATTCATAATTGGATAATGTTTTAAATGTAGCCACTTTACTAAGGTTTTTATCAGCATTTCCCATGGCTATCCCTGTTCCAGCTACATGAAACATAGAAAGATCATTTAAATTGTCCCCTATTGCTATTGCATTTTTAGTAGTAGTTTCATAATATTCGCAAATTTTATTCAATGAGGATCCTTTATCGACTTCTGCACTTGTAATTTCAAGGTTAAATGGTCCTGAACTAGTTACGACACACTCATTTAGTTGACCAAAATATTCTTTTGCTTCTTTTAAGTTTTTTTGGCTTGGCGAAACTATCATAAATTTTATAACATAACGATAATCAACAGGGATTGAATTCGGCACTTCCTCTAAACCGTATTGATCCAATTGAGCTTTAATAGAATCCCAAAACATCTCTTGATTAAATTGAGGATCTTCTATTACTGTGTCATAAAGTTGTTTTTCAAGTTGCTGAATCCCTTGATTTGACACGACGATTTTGTCAGAAAAGTAAACTTGATAATATATTCCTGCTTTATTTAACCATGTTATGATAGGTTGGATTAACCTCGAATCCATAAATTGTTCGAATAAAACCTGGTTGTTTACATATATTTGAGCACCGTTTGAAGCAATGATTGGACAATTTAAATGATATTTTTTGATGATGTGTTTTGCATCAAATAAAGCTCTTCCTGTAGCGATTGTTACAATATGCCCTTGCTTTTGTCCAAAATATAAGGCATTTAGATCCTGTTCTTGGATAGTTAAGTTCTCAGATAGGAGCGTACCATCTAAGTCAATTGCAATTATTTTCATGTGAATGTCCTCCTTAGATATTACAACATTGCAAGTATAATGTATGGTACGCGTTTCACAGCAATTAGATTATTAGATTAATATAAAGATTTCAAGAAGATAAGCTACGGTGATTAAAGTGGTTCAAATGGCAAAACATAAGGCGGATCGGCCAGTGGTAGCTGAGGGGCAAGTTGAAGAGTAGGAGTTAATCAAACCAACAGCAACAATTGAAAACTTGAATGATTAAACAATCATCAGCGGCTTTCTTCTGCTGATCGTATCACTGATTGGGCCACAATCAACAAATATGACATTGATGATTTCATGCAAAATGATTGATCTTTTGGATGAGACTCTTTACATTGAATGAGTAGAGAAAAGAGAAAGATCATCGGCATGCAGTGATTGCATGATACGTATATTCTTCAATAGACAACAGGAGGTGCTGACATGGAGCAGCAAGAGCTGATCATTCGTCAAGCAGTGAGCGAAGATCATGAGGCCATCAGACACGTGTTGATCAAATCATACGCCCAGTATGAACCTCAATTTACAGAGGAAGGCTGGCAAAATTATTCTGCGGCACTGGGAGCGGCTGTAGATAATCCAAACATGGAGCTTATGCTTGTGGCTGAGTTTGAGAACAAGGTGGTAGGGACACTTCAAATGTTCCGGTCATCTGAACAAGCGTATGACAAACCTGAAATGGGCATTACATCACCCATTGTCCGGTTTTTAGGAGTAGATCCTGATGTCAGGGGAAAAGGAATCGCAGAGTCATTGTTACGTAAAAGTATTGAACTCACGCAATCATGGGGCGAAAATGTCCTCTATCTTCATACATCTGATAAAATGCAGGCAGCCATTCGTTTATATGAAAGAATGGGCTTTGAGCGTGCACTTGATAAAGAATTTGTGAATCAAAATGGAACGCATGTGAAAAGCTATCAGTATGTGATTAAAAAAGAGCAGCCCGCTGGTGCATAACATATGCCGCACAACAAAAGGAAGAAGCACGTCCCCTTGGGACGGCTCTTCCTTTTTTAACACTATACCCACTGCAGGTTGTAAGATTTTTGCACCAAAACATCCTAACCAGTAGAAGAAGTGTTTTTTTTCACGGTAGAAGAAGGAGTTTGACTCTCACATTTTTTGATACATAGTCGATGTTTGGATCTTTTTGAGTGAGGTGACAGCAGGAAGAAGTATGTACTGTATGTTTACTTTTTCACTTTCATGAATCGCTGTTTGCTTTCCTTTTTGATTTTTATTTTCTTTTTTGCGGTGTAGCTGCCTGCGAATGGAAAGCAAAAGCAGTTGTCAGAGCAGGAAGAAACGCGATGGCCACGAATGTTTTTTTCAAGGCAAAGACTCCTTGCATACGAGATGACCTCCGTCTTTTTTTCTCTATTACATCGGAGAAACTAGAGGGATATTTAGAAATTCATATTCTGGACAGAAAGTTTTTTTGTAGGTATCCTGAAATTGAAATTCATAGAATCCTAGTAGACAATAGAGAGAGCATAATAAGAGAAAGCATAATAAGAGAAAGAAGGACATGCCGATGAACGTAAAAGAGTATATGACATATGATGCGACTGGCTTGGTAGCACTTTTACGGAAAAAGCAGGTAACGCCAGAGGAGCTTGTACAAGCTGCATTTGCTAGATTGGAGGAAGTCAATCCAGAACTAAATGCGGTGATTCACATAAGGCAGGATCAAGTATTAAAAGACATCAAGCAATTAGAGGCGGATCAGCTGTTTGCGGGAGTTCCGTTTGTGCTGAAAAATATATCGCAAGGGCTGGAAAATGAACCGCTGACGGCCGGTGCTATGCTGTTAAAGGATGTCAAGGCGAAAACGGATTCCCACTTTGTCCATCGATTGAAGCAGGCGGGGCTTCTCATGATCGGTCATACAAACACACCGGAATTCGGTTTGAGAAATGTGACAGAGTCCGCTTTGCATGGTCCAACAAGAAATCCTTGGAATACTGCACATTCTCCAGGAGGTTCAAGCGGCGGAACGGCTGCAGCTGTGGCAAGCGGCATCGTACCTGCGGGTGGAGCAAGTGATGGCGGCGGGTCCATTCGTATCCCTGCATCCTTTACTGGCTTGTTCGGACTCAAGCCAACACGAGGAAGAACGCCAGTAGGCCCAGGTGCAGGAAGACAGTGGCAAGGGGCTTCTATTGACTTTACGCTTACAAAGACAGTTCGAGACAGTGCAGCACTTCTTGATCTGCTTCAGGTCATTCAGCCAGAAGCCGCTTTCCAAACCCCGTTATATGACGGCAGTTATCAAGAGGATCTTGTGAAACGCACATCTTCTATGCGAATTGCTTACAGTGTAGACTCTCCTGTTGGCACGAAGGTCAGTGAGGAAGCGAAGCAGGCGGTTCTGCAAACGGTGAAATGGCTAAGTGAACAAGGGCATCAAATAGAGGAAGCGAAGCCAGAAATCGATGGTGTTCATCTCATGCAGCAATATTACGTGATGAACAGCGGAGAAATGTCTGCATTATTTACGTCTTTGGCTCGTTCACTCGAGCGGCCTGTGAAACCGGAGGAAACAGACATTGTGGCATGGGTGCTGGCGGAGGCTGGAAAGAATGTGACGGCTGCTGACTATACAGAAAGTCTTGATGCGTGGGATATGGCCGCTGCACAAATGGCCGCATTTCATCAAACCTACGATCTATATATAACACCAGCTACTGCCTATTCGGCTCCAAAGATTGGTGAGCTTATGCATACCGATCAGGAAATAGCCGCACTGTTACGTGTGTCATCCCTTTCAATGCAAGCGCAGCAGGATCTCATTTATGACATGTTCCTAAAGAGTCTGACCTACACACCATTTACACAGCTTGCCAACTTAACAGGTCAGCCATCTATGAGTGTCCCTGTACACCTCACGCAAGCGGGCATGCCTTTAGGTGTACAGGTGACAGCGCCTAAAGGAAAAGAGGACTGTCTGCTCAGGCTTGCAGCTGAAATGGAGTCATCCTCGATTTGGAAAGGGATAAAACAGTTATTGAATCAATAAAACGTCTGCATTTCTTTTACGTAAACAAGGATTTAGAGAGAGCGGCACACCTAAGGGATCTCTTTATTATTACTTTCCAAATGGAAAAGAAGCGCTATAGGTCATCCATCGTATTGAAGAAAGCGTCGCCTATTCGGATGATCCATATGTAGACCGATTCAAATTGCTACAAAAGCAGTTCGGAAATGTGGAAAGGTTCAGCTGACCGGTGTGTATCGCGGTATATATAATATGTTCCCATTATGTGCTTTTTCGCTAGAAACGGGAAAATGGGACAAGTCCTTGCGAGAGCGTACATGTCAAAGCTCTATCAAAAAGTGACAACGGGTGAGATTGACCCTAAGCCATTATCACACATCAATTGCCATTAGATGATGCCGTTCATGCGTACCAAATATTCAATGAAAAACAGGATGATTGTATAAAGGTCATCTTACAGCCATAAAAAGAAGGCTTAGGAGTATTCCTAAGCCTTTAATGTATGCTCATCCATCATTTTTTCGAATAATTCAAAAAATGTTTTTTTGTCGTCTTCTGATAGATGGTTGAACAGTTGATTCACAAGCAATTGCCGATTTTCGATCATTTGCTTTGCTATTTGTTCACCCGGTTCAGAGAGTGTAATCCATACAGTACGGCGGTCATTGTTATTTCTAGAGCGGATAATCAGCCCTTCATCTTCTAAGTGATTGAGAGCGGTTGTTGTCGCAGAGGGAGATAATGAAACTTCCTGCAGAATATTTTTGACGGTACATGATTGATGGCGGTAGATGATACGTAAAATAAACCCTTTGACATTCGTGACGTTTTTCGGAATGTTCTCTTCATCTATTTGTTTAGTTGCCTTTAAATACTTTGTCAGTGCATGGTCTAACAAACTTGCATCTAGCTCGAAATGTTGCATTCTCCATACCTCTTTTCCTATTGCATTCGCTTTTTCCGATCAATTACTAGGTCTATCTTATCATAATAATCATCATCATTTAAACCAAAATAGAAGACGTCTATAAAATCACTTATATTATCAATTAACAAAAATAAAAATTCCAAAATGAAATAATTTTACACTAGTCTATTTTTATTTTAGAATGTGAATAAGATAAAGTCTGTCAACCCAATTCACTGGAAATTGCCTATGGGAAATCAAACGTTTGGAGATGAAGATATTGAATACTTTACAGGCATTACTAAACGACAGAATGGCACGCTCTTCACAAATTGAAGCGGTTACTGGCGGAGGTGTGTCTTATACATTTGAAGAATATGCAAAACGCATTGATCAGTTGGCTCATTACTTACATCGTAAAGGAATTCGAAAAGGTGACCGTGTTTGCTTTATTTGTCAAAACCATCATCATTTTTCGACGATTATGCTAGCAGTCATCAAAGCAGGTGTAGTTGCAGTACCACTTAGCTGGCAGATGACCTCTTTTGAGCTGGATGGCATTTTAAAAAAAGCAGAACCAAAGGCTTTATTTTTTGACCGAAAATTTCTTGACATCATTGACGCTGTGAATGTGTCTTTAGAGGATTGTCTAATGGTAGAATCCGGTGTGAATGCTAAAACGACACAGCTGTTTGAAGATCTTCTGGCTTCAAACGATGGAAGTGATCTTGCTGAAGAGGTTTCAGAAGAGGATCTAGCAATGATTCTATTCACATCTGGTACAACAGGCAACCCAAAAGGCTGTATGGTGGGACATGGACGACTTTATCAATTTTTCACGAGACATAGGAATCGAGGGTTTGACCTAAAAGGAAAACGATATTTGGCGAGTCACCCGCTGTATCATATGAGCTCAATCAATCATCTTATTGCAGCTGCCATTGAAGGATATACGCTTGTCTTTTTACACGATGCAACACCTAAACGTATTTTAGAAACGATTGAAAAAGAAAGAATTACGTTTATGATGGCCTTCCCATCAGCTTATACGTACATGTTAGAAGAGATGAAACGTGGTACGTATGATCTGTCGTCCTTAGAAATTGCGTTTTCTGGTGGTACGAAGGTGCCAGTACGCTTGATTAAGGACTACAATGAAGCAGGCATTCAAATGATGCATGGATACGGTAGTACAGAAGCATGGGTTGTCAGTGCATGGTATCCTGCGATGGGTGAAGATAAAATGGGGTCTGCTGGTAAAGTCGATGCGGATGTAGAAGTGAAAATTGTTCATCCTGAAACAAATGAGACACTGCCTGCTGGAGAAATTGGAGAAGTTGTCATGAGAAGCCCATTTTATTTCCAAGGCTACTACCATCAGCCGGACGCTACTGAGAAGGTGCTCAAAAATGGCTGGTTCCATATGGGAGATGCAGGATATTTAGATGAAGAGGGTTTTCTTTATATCACAGGCAGATACAAAGATGTCATTTTGTACGGTGGAGATAATATTTATCCTGACCAAGTGGAGGAAGTCATTAATCAAATTCCAGGTGTCATTGAATCAGCTGTCATAGGTGTAAGAGACGACTTATACGGTGAAGTGCCATGTGCGTATATCGTGAAAGACGAATTTGTCGATGTTTGCGAACAAGATGTTGTAAACTATTGCCAGGAGCGTTTGGCAGATTACAAAGTTCCGTCCATTCATTTCACGCAGGAACTGCCAAAAAACCAGCTTGGTAAAATTATGAAAAAAGATTTACGTGAATTGGGACGTATTCTGCTATAATGAAGTTTGAATGATTTTTTTCTAACGTTTTGGAGGGAAAGGGTTTGCGACATATTTTTCGTAAGAAACACATTCACGATTTGTTAGAACAGAGTAGACAGCAAAAAGTAAAGAAAACACTGGGCGGGCTCGATCTAACGCTCCTTGGGATAGGGGCTGTGATCGGGACGGGGGTCATGGTGTTAACCGGGATTACAGCAGCAAAGGATGCAGGACCGGCTGTTATTTTCTCCTTTGCGATCGCAGCGATTGTGTGCAGTTTAGCAGCACTTTGTTATGCAGAAATGGCTTCAGCGCTGCCTGTGTTCGGCAGTGCGTACATTTATTCATATACAACAATGGGGGAGCTCGTGGGCCATCTAATGGGCTGGACATTATTGTCTGTTTATATGCTGACGGCTTCAGCTGTAGCCAGTGGCTGGTCCAGCTATTTCAATAGTCTGCTGGAGGGGTTTGGAATCTCGATTCCCCATCAATTCTTATCGGGGCCAGAACAAGGCGGATATATGAACCTGCCAGCGATTATCATTGCTTTACTGATTGCGTGGATCCTATCTAGAGGAACGAAGGAAAGTAAAAAATTCAATAATATTATGGTGTTTGTGAAACTTGGCATTATTGTTCTTTTCATTGTAGTAGGCAGTTTTTATGTACAGCCAGCCAATTGGCAGCCGTTCATGCCGTTTGGCGTAGAAGGTGTCATTGCCGGTGCAGCTGCTGTGTTTTTTGCCTTTTTAGGATTTGATGCGATTTCTGCTTCTGCGGAAGAGGTGAAAAATCCACAGCGAAACCTGCCAATTGGCATAATTGGTTCATTACTCATTTGTACGATCATCTATATTGTTGTTTGTTTGGTTATGACAGGCATGGTGCATTATACAAAGTTGAATGTGACAGAGGCCATGTCCTATGTACTGCTAAGTGTGCATCAAAATAGCGTGGCTGGTATTATTTCTGTCGGTGCCGTCATTGGATTGATGGCTGTGATTTTCGCCAATAATTATGCGGCAACTAGAATTGCCTATGCGATGGGTCGAGATGGGCTTTTGCCTAAAGTGTTTTCAAAAACAAACAAGAGTGATACACCTGTTGCAAGCATATGGATGATTGGCGGAATGACAGCTGTTATTTCAGGGTTTATTGATTTGAAGGATCTGTCCAACTTAGCAAATATCGGTGCATTATTGACGTTTGCGATGGTAAGCTTATCTGTTCTCATTTTGAGAAAGACGCATCAGCAGCTTGAAAGGGGATTCCGGGTTCCTTTTGTGCCAGTATTACCGATTATATCAATGGGCTGCTGCGTATTCCTCATGTTCAATTTACCAGGACGGACATGGCTTTACTTCGGTGTATGGCTGTTAATTGGTGTCGTCATGTACGCAGCGTATTCAAATAAACATAGTGAATTAGCGAAATCATGATGAGAAAAAGGTGCAAATCCATTGACGATTTGTGCCTTTTTTCTTACGATTTGGGATAAGAGTTAATGTATGGAACAAGAGGAGGATGAGGAATATGATCAGCGTTAGTCCTTATATTGTAGTAGAAGATGTAAAAGAATCTCTTCAATATTATCAAGGGATTTTTGGCGGATATATTCATATTTTAAATGAACATCAAGACCGTGTATTACATGCTGAATTGCACCTTGGCGAATCACTGCTCCACTTTTCAGATACGTTTAGCCGCACATTAAAGCCGGAGAATCTCAGGTTAATCATGCAGTTTGACAATGAAGAAGAATTAAAGGCTGTATATGAAGCGCTTGAAGCTGACGGGGATGTACTGGTGGAATTACAGGATACGTTCTTTGGCGCACTTCACGGACAAGTACAGGACCGGAGGAATGGATTGATCTGGATTTTGAATTATATGAAATAGACAAAAGCCTTTACTAGTGTGAGAGTAGACAAACCCCCTCCTTTACTTCAAGTGAAAGTGGGGTTTTCACTTATTTTTACGCTGGACATGGTCGTCTCCATGTCCAGTTTGCTAGCTTTTTAAGATTCATGTCAACGAAAGTAAGAATCGCCTGCATTGAAACTTTTTTCATTGAAATCTTTTTTCAGTCCACGAAGTTTCGTCCAACGCATACCATGCTTTTCTTTTGCATCCGCAAAAACGTGTTCAATCGTTTCTTTACGTTTTGCGTCGATGTTTTATTTTCTGAAGAATGGAAAATATGCTATGTTGAAAGAATAAAAGGCAAGGAGAAGGGTGGCAAAGGAATGGAACAAATTGAGTTTCAATCTATCCAAACAAATGGTGTAAGGCTTCATACAGCAATGGCTGGACCTGAGAATGGCCCGCTACTTGTGCTGCTGCATGGATTTCCAGAATTTTGGTACGGCTGGAAAAATCAAATCATGCCCCTGGCTGAGGCAGGCTATCGTGTCGTTGTTCCTGATCAAAGGGGTTACCATCTAAGTGACAAGCCAGAAGGAATCGAATCATACGTATTAGGTCAGTTGAGAGATGATATCGTGGGATTGATAAAGACGCTGAGTCCAAATCAAAAGGCCATTGTGGGCGGACATGATTGGGGAGGAGCTGTTGCTTGGCATTTGGCTTCTACACGTTCTCAATATGTAGAAAAATTAATCATTGTGAATATGCCGCATCCGCGAGTGATGATGAAGGTTCTCCCTTTTTATCCGCCACAGTGGAAAAAGAGCTCCTACATCGCTTTCTTTCAGTTTCCCAATGTACCAGAGGCAGCGCTTCAGGAAAATCACTTTCAAAGACTGGACGAAGCCATGGGTCTGACGGCTCGACCTCATTTATTCACGAAGGAAGATGTCTCAAGCTACAAGCTGGCCTGGACACAGCCAGGAGCCATGACGTCAATGCTGAATTGGTATCGGGCTATCAAAAAAGGCGGCTTTGAAAAGCCGATTTCAAAACGGATTCTAGTTCCTGTTCGTATGATATGGGGAATGGAAGACAAGTTTCTAAGCAGAAAGCTGGCGAAGGAAACAATCAAGATTTGTCCAAATGGACAGCTCATTTTTGTCGATGATGCTTCTCATTGGATTAATCATGAAAAACCAGATGTCGTCAACAAACTCATACTCGAATTTTTGAAATAAAGAAAAAAGCTCTGATCAGCGGGACTGACCCAATAATATGAGACAAATAAAAAACACCTTCAAGTTTGAAAACGGACCGTTGTGATCCGAAATAAAACATGGAGGTGTTTTTTCTATGGGGACAAGAGTGAGTTATCCAGTTGAAGTCAAACAGAAG
Source organism: Bacillus sp. FJAT-53060 (assembly GCF_037104745.1). NCBI lineage: Bacteria > Bacillati > Bacillota > Bacilli > Caryophanales > Bacillaceae > Bacillus > Bacillus sp. FJAT-53060. The sequence continues at coordinate 550 of NZ_JBAWSW010000032.1, read as the reverse complement.
GCTGTAGAAATGAGATTGGCAGGTGTACCTATGAAAGAGATCATGCAGGAATTGAATATAAAGAATAAGACGCAGGTTCAGACATGGGTGAGGTGGCATAAGGCTGGACAGGACATTTGTGTCCATTTAGGCATCTTACGCACTTCGTATTATAGATGGAAAAAGGAGCTGACTCAGAATCAATCTAAAAGACAACTAGAGAAACAGGTCGGCACGTTGTGCCGAAAGCACAAGTATCGATATGGATATCGAAAAATCACAGCCATACTAAAAAGGAGAATGCGTATTAACCATAAAACTGTTCAACGTATCATGCAGAAAAACCAGTGGCAATGCCGTGTTAAAATGAAAAAGCGTAAGAAGAATGGGCAACCCTATGCCGTGGCCGGTAACATACTGGATCGGAACTTTCAGTCTGATCGCCCTCTTGAAAAACTAGTAACGGACATCACATATTTGCCTTATGGACAGAAACAATTGTACCTTTCCAGTATATTGGATTTATATAATGGAGAAGTGATTGCTTTTAATATTGGTGATAAGCAGGACA
>NZ_JBAWSW010000031.1:0-29010 GCF_037104745.1 Bacillus sp. FJAT-53060 | reverse complement strand
GAAGATTACATTCAATTCTATAATCACGATCGATTCCAGAAAAAATTAAACCAGTGTGCTCCGGTAGAATACCGTCACACACTGGCAGGTTAGGCTTTTTATAATTGTCTACTTGACAGGGATAAGATCACATGTTCAGGTCTTTTTTATGTCTTGTTCTTTTTTTCCTTTTTTTTCTTTTTCTCTTTCGTCGCAGGATCTTGATAAAGAGAGAATATGCCAGTTTTGATGCGTGCTTCTGTCTTTACTTTAATTCTTTCTTGGCAATCATCGCACATATATGTATGAATCGGTCGATTTCTTAATCGCTTTGCAACAAGTGTATCGTCATCTATTGTTTCAATCTTTTCACATAATGAGCACTTCACTCTCATCATATTCACCTCACTTTATTGCATTTATTATAACATGTTTTCTGATTCACTTGAAATCAACGTAGAAAAAGGCTTATATCACAGGAGATATAAGCCGTTCTCATTATTTCTTCTGATTCATATGGTGGTTTGATTGATCGTTTTGGTTTTTTTCTAACTGCTTTTGATCATGTTCCTTGAGCTGATTATTCGGATCGTTTGTCGGATCTGTTTCGTGACGATCGATTTCATTTTGAGGCATCTCTGGCATGACGCGTCCAACAATGGCAGCTAGTTCATCCATAATCCCACTAACAGGGCGGCCTGCTTGAATTTCTTTACCCATCTGTTTTAAACGGCTGACTGTATCCGGGTCAGCGACGACAACAGCATTCGCACCCTCTGGATCATTTTTCAGTGCTTTAGCGACTGAATATTTAATGGTTTCTACTTTGCTTCTATCTAAATCATCTTTTACATCTATTCCAACAACAGCATAGCGGCCAATGACAATGGCAGTTGCATCATTTACATCCGCTACGTGCTCTGTCACATTGACAAGATGCTGTGCAACATCTGTTGATGGGCGGGGTTGATCGGTATTTTTCTTGGTTGAGTCTGACACTCGTACTAAGTGCTGGCGTCCATCTTGCCTGTCCTTAGCCTCTGGATTTTCCCGATTCTGGCAAGCGCCTAAGATGATGATGGTTTGAATCATGAATAATGTAAAAAATAGTCGCATGTGTATTCCCTCCTTCACAAACTGATGATTTATTTTATTGTTGAATTAACCTTCTAACTTTATTCATGAAAACATATATTTTAACAATCGTTTTGGGAAAGACAAGGATGAATGAACCCGATCAGGAGGCGAAGGACCTGAGTAAAATCTATGTATTAGATACAAACGTGTTATTACAGGATCCGAATTCAATCTTTTCATTTGAAGACAACGAGGTCGTTATTCCAGCCGTTGTGTTAGAAGAAGTAGACTCGAAAAAAAGATATATGGACGAGGTTGGACAAAATGCTCGGCGCGTCTCACGTTTAATCGATGGACTGAGATCTAAAGGGAAACTACATGAAAAAATTACGCTCGAGTCAAAAGGGACGCTGCGCATTGAACTGAATCATCGCTCGTTTCACGAGCTTCAAGAAATTTTTATCGAAAAAACAAACGACAATCGCATTTTGGCTGTAGCAAAAAACTTGAGTTTAGAGGAAGATACAAAGCCTCATGGCCGTCCCGTCATTTTGGTCAGCAAGGATGTCTTGGTGAGAGTAAAAGCGGATGCCATTGGGCTGCAAGCAGAGGATTTTTTAAGTGATCGTGTGCTACAAAATGAAGACATTGAAAATGGCTATGACGAGCTTTATATTCCGACTGAGCAGCTAAATACATTTTATAAGCAAAATCAATTACGCGTAAAAGACATGACCAATGTCCCGTTAAATCCTCGTCAATTTGTGATTATGAAGGGAAATGAAGGCGGTTCTGCTTTAGGCATACTTGATCAAAAGGCAGAGCACGTCAAGCGGCTCATTTATGATCAAGAACATATTTGGGGAATTCGCCCGAAAAATGTCCAGCAGACGATGGCGCTAGAGTTGCTTTTGCGACGTGATATTCCCCTCGTGACACTTATCGGTAAAGCGGGGACAGGCAAAACCTTGCTCGCACTTGCTGCTGGGCTGATGCAAACAGAGGACCTCGGCATGTTTAAAAAGCTCATCGTGGCTCGCTCAATTGTTCCTGTTGGAAAGGATTTAGGCTACTTACCAGGAGAAAAGGATGAGAAGCTCAGACCGTGGATGCAGCCGATCTATGATAATCTGGAGTTTTTATTTAATACAAAAAAACCTGGTGAACTGGATGCGATCTTAGCAGGGATTGGTTCTATCCAAGTAGAAGCTTTAACCTATATTCGCGGAAGAAGTATACCTGATCAATTTATTATCATTGACGAGGCACAAAATTTAACAAAACACGAGGTGAAAACGTTATTAACGCGAGTCGGAGAAGGAAGTAAAATTGTGCTGATGGGAGATCCAGAGCAGATAGATCATCCCTATTTAGACAGCTTAAATAATGGGCTTACGTATGTGATTGAGCGCTTCAAAGGGCAGCAAATATCTGGACATGTCAAGCTTGTCAAAGGAGAAAGGTCTGGACTTGCACAGCTTGCAGCTGATTTATTATAGTCCAGCCCCTGCCCCTTATGTAATGATTAACTCTTTCACACCTTTAATCGGCTGAGTAAAGTTGGACTGATCCTCAAAATAGACGTGGATTGGTCCTTTTTCTGTAATAGGCTTTCCATTTTGGCTGAAATGAGCAATGCTTTCCATCGCTTGAGAGAGCGGCACGGCAATTGTTTCAGTTTCTGTGACAAATTCACACGTGCTCGCTTGTTCAAGCGGTTCTGCATTTTTCAGCATGTCGCCTAGCTTCATACCAAAGCTGCCTGTAACGAGTCGTTCTTTTTCGTACTTCTTCTCTGTTTTTAAAGTGGGCGGAAGTGTTTGTCCTTCTCTTATGACCCGCTCTTGGTCAAGCTCCTGATCAAGCTGCTTTTCTTCGATTGTTGTCTTTTTCTTAAAAAATGAATCCATTAAAAATTTGCGGTCATCGAAAATCCACACACTTGGATCAATGGTGATCTTGTAGCGTACGTTCCCCTTAATTTGAATAATGCTCATGTTTAGGTCAACCCCTTTCCATTATAAATTATAGAAGTTTTCGCCCGCTTTGTCACTTTCATAAACAAGCTTCTCATTGAACACACTAATCTTACATGCAAAAGTAGGGAGGGCATTAGCATGGTATGTCAGGACAATGAAGAGCTTCAGCGATTTGTAGAAGAGGCGAAAAAAGTGGCCAAGGATGGTAAAGTAGCATCTTATATTCCTGCGCTCGGTAAAGCGGATCAGGCAGATTTATCTGTGGCTGTTTATCATGTAAGTAATATTTGCCACTCGGCAGGAGACGTTGATAAAAGGTTTACTTTGCAAAGCATTTCAAAAGTATTAGCGCTGGCGCTCGTGCTCACAGAGGAAGGGCCCAAAAAAGTGTTTGAATATGTTGGGCAAGAACCTACAGGGGATCCATTTAATTCTATGATTAAACTTGAGACAGCAAGCCCGAATAAGCCGCTTAATCCAATGATTAATGCAGGAGCGCTGGCAGTAACAAGTTTAATAAGAGGTAGGACGCATCAGGATCAACTCAACCGATTGTTGTGTTTTGTTAGAGAGCTTGCCAATGACACAACCATTACATATTGCAAAGAAACAGCGTCATCAGAATTTGACACATCTATGATTAACCGCGCCATGTGCTATTACATGAAGCAATATCATATCATTGAAGGACATGTGGAAGAGGTCATGGACGTATATACGAAGCAATGTGCCATCATGATGAACAGCTTGGATTTGGCGAAAATTGCTTGTGTTTTTTCATTAGATGGCAGGCATCCCGAGACGGGGAAACAAATCCTTTCGAAAGATGTCGCTAGAATTTGTAAAACCTTTATGGTGACTTGCGGAATGTACAATGCAAGCGGAGAATTTGCAATTAATATCGGAATTCCTGCCAAAAGCGGTGTTTCAGGTGGTATTATGGGGGCAGCACCGTATGATTTTGGTATTGGTATTTTCGGACCTGCCCTAGATGAAAAAGGAAATAGCATTGCTGGTATTAAGCTACTTGAGCTCATGAGTGAAAAATATGAGATGAGCATCTTTTAATGATTAAATCTGCTTGCAATTTTGGGCGTTTCGCTTTATGATAAATAGAAGAATTAGGTACTCGCCAGGGGAACGGAGGGATACTTTTGGCGTCAGAAATCTTAGTCGATCATCGGCAAAAAGCACTGGCTTTATTAAAATTGGATGCAGATAAAATTTTAAAATTGATCCAAGTGCAAATGGACAACTTAACGATGCCGCAATGTCCTCTTTATGAAGAGGTTTTAGATACTCAAATGTTCGGATTATCGAGAGAAATTGATTTTGCTGTCCGACTTGGATTAGTTGATCAACATGAAGGTAAGAAACTACTCGATAAACTTGAGAGAGAGCTTTCCGCACTTCATGATACGTTTACAAAAAAATAATGATTGAAAACTCAAACTTCCACAAAATAAGTTTGGGTTTTTTTGTCATCAATTTTATCTTCATCAACAGATGATAATCGGACTTGATTCTTTCATCACAGACGAACAATATAAAAGAGGTAAAACGGGATCAAACGGAGAAAATGTAGTAGAATAAGAACAGCTATGAGGTTATACACAGTAGAAACAGACGTTAGGAAGAGGATTATATGTTAAAGAGAATGCTAAAATCGTATGACTACTCATTATTGTTCGCCATTATATTAATTAGCGCATTCGGTTTGGTGATGGTATACAGCTCAAGTATGATTACATCTGTTATCAGGTATGATGCCGCACCAGATAACTTTTTTAAGAAACAGCTTCTATTTATGATTGTTGGAGCAGTCATATTGGTTTTTATAGCACTTGTTCCATATCAGCTGTTTTCAAATAAAAAATTCCAGATCGTTATGTTGCTGCTTTCTGTCTTTTCACTTATCTATGTGTATTTTGGCGGCCACATTGCTGGGAATGCAAGAAGCTGGATTAAATTAGGACCTTTTAGTCTTCAGCCAGCGGAATTTGTGAAGATTGTCGTCATCATCTATCTTGCTGCTGTGTATGCAAAAAAGCAGCATTATATTGATCATATTTTAAGAGGGGTAACACCTCCAATCGTTATTGTCTCGATTTTATGTGGATTTATCATTTTGCAGCCAGACTACGGGACAGCCTTTATTATTGGCATGATTGCCTTTGCGATGATTTTATGCTCAGGCTTTAGCGGTAAAACGCTCGCAAAGCTGTTAGCGCTATTTAGTGCGGTGATGGTCGTCGTGACACCGTTTATTATTCTCTTTTGGGATAAAATTTTTACGCAAAATCGTCTAGGACGTTTTGAGAGTTTCCAAGATCCATTTAAAGATGCAGGTGCCACTGGGCATCAATTGATTAATTCATACTATGCGATTGGATCAGGCGGGTTTTTTGGTCTTGGTCTTGGAGAGAGTGTGCAAAAGTATGGGTACCTTCCAGAGCCACATACAGATTTTATCATGGCGATCATATCTGAAGAGCTTGGCTTTTTCGGTGTATTTTTTGTCCTCGCACTACTTGGTTTTATCGTTGTGAAAGGTTTTTATATTGCGAGAAAGTGTGAAGATCCGTTTGGAAGTTTGCTTGCAATAGGGATTTCCTCGATGATTGCGATCCAAACGTGTATCAATTTAGGCGGTGTTTCAGGTCTTATTCCAATCACAGGGGTGACACTTCCGTTTATCAGCTACGGGGGATCATCGATTATTTTACTGAGTGGATGTATGGGAATATTGCTGAATATCAGCATGTTTACTGAATATAAAGAGCGTTATAAAAAGAAAAAATCAATCAGCAAACCATCGGTTCAAAAAAATGGATTGCAGAAAACTTTGAATCTTTAGAACACAAAAGTGTACAGTTACCATTTCTTCCTTTATGATAGAGTACATATAAAATTTTAAGGGATATGGAGGAGTGAGAATGTCACAGAGAACAATTCAAAAGGTTCTAGTTGCAAACAGAGGGGAAATTGCTATCAGAGTCTTCAGGGCCTGTACGGAGCTCAATTTACGTACAGTGGCGATTTACTCAAAAGAAGACTCGGGCTCTTATCATCGCTATAAAGCAGATGAAGCATATCTAGTTGGGGAAGGAAAAAAACCGATTGATGCCTACCTTGATATCGAGGGGATCATCGAAATTGCAAAGCGAAATGACGTGGATGCGATTCATCCAGGGTATGGATTTTTATCCGAAAACATTCATTTTGCAAGACGATGCGAAGAGGAAGGCATTCAATTTATCGGTCCAACTTCTCAGCATCTAGATATGTTTGGCGATAAAGTGAAGGCGAGAGATGAAGCAAAAAAAGCTGGAATTCCAGTCATTCCAGGAAGTGACGGACCGGTTGATTCCATCAAAGAAGTCGAAAAATTCGGTGAAGAATACGGATATCCGTTTATTATTAAAGCTTCACTTGGCGGCGGCGGCCGAGGTATGCGGATTGTCAGATCGAAAGAGGAGCTAAACGAAGCGTATGACCGTGCAAAGTCAGAGGCAAAAGCTGCTTTTGGGAATGACGAGGTATACGTAGAAAAGCTAATTCAAAATCCGAAACATATTGAAGTGCAGGTGATTGGTGATAATCACGGCAATATCATTCATTTATACGAGCGTGACTGCTCTGTCCAAAGACGTCATCAAAAAGTCATTGAAGTTGCACCAAGTGTGTCTCTTACAGATCAATTACGTGAAGACATTTGCGAAGCGGCTGTACAGCTAGCTCGAAATGTGACGTATATCAATGCAGGAACTGTAGAGTTCTTAGTGGCAAATGGTGAGTTTTATTTTATTGAAGTCAATCCTAGGGTACAGGTTGAACACACGATCACAGAAATGATTACAGGCGTAGATATCGTCCAAACCCAAATCCTTGTCGCAAAGGGTCATGACCTTCACAGCAAAGGAGTAGGTATACCAAAGCAAGAAGATATCTTCACACATGGGTATGCCATTCAATCAAGGGTTACGACAGAAGATCCTTTAAATGACTTTATGCCGGACACAGGAAAAATTATGGCCTACCGTTCAGGCGGGGGATTTGGTGTCCGTCTTGATACAGGGAACAGCTTCCAAGGTGCGGTCATTACGCCTTATTACGATTCATTATTGGTCAAGCTGTCAACGTGGGCGCTCACATTTGATCAAGCTGCTGCTAAAATGGTTCGTAATTTACAAGAATTCAGGATTCGGGGGATTAAAACCAATATCCCATTTCTTGAAAACGTCGCAAAGCATGATAAATTCCTTAAAGGAGAATATGATACGTCGTTTATCGATTCAACACCAGAGCTATTTAATTTCCCTAAGCAAAAAGACCGTGGAACGAAAATGCTTGCTTATATTGGTAACGTTACCATCAATGGGTTCCCTGGGATTGCGGAAAAAAAGAAGCCTCATTTTGATAAACCGAATTTACCGAAGCTTCTAGTCCATGAAAAGATTCCTTCTGGGACAAAACAATTTTTAGATACGCATGGACCTGAAGGACTTTCCAATTGGGTGAAAGAGCAACACAATGTTCTTTTAACGGATACAACCTTTAGAGATGCGCACCAATCTCTGCTTGCGACACGCTTCAGAACGCATGACTTAAAGAAAATTGCCCAGCCAACAGCAGGGGTATGGCCAGAGCTATTCAGTATGGAAATGTGGGGCGGTGCTACATTTGATGTTGCGTATCGTTTCTTAAAAGAAGATCCATGGGAAAGATTGAAAGAGCTTCGTCAAGAAGTTCCAAACACCTTGTTCCAAATGCTTTTAAGATCATCAAACGCTGTAGGTTATACAAACTATGCGGATAATGTCATTAAAGCATTTGTGAAGGAGTCGGCAGAGGCGGGCATCGACGTGTTCCGTATTTTCGATAGCTTAAACTGGGTCAAAGGCATGATGCTTGCCATTGATTCTGTTCGTGAATCAGGCAAAGTGGTTGAGGCGGCCATTTGTTATACGGGGGATATTCTTGATCCATCTCGTCCGAAATACGACCTTAAATACTATGTATCTCTTGCGAAGGAGCTCGAATCAGCAGGCACTCATATTTTAGGTATTAAAGATATGGCGGGATTATTAAAGCCACAAGCAGCTTACGAGCTTGTATCTGCTTTAAAGGATGAGCTCACGATCCCTATCCACCTTCATACACATGATACGAGTGGAAATGGACTATTCACCTATGCAAGGGCGATCGATGCTGGCGTTGATATTGTCGATGTTGCTGTCAGCTCTATGGCAGGGCTTACGTCTCAGCCAAGTGCGAGCTCATTGTATCATGCGTTAGATGGACATGAAAGAAAGCCAGAAATGAATGTCAAAGCTGTAGAAAGCCTTTCTCAATACTGGAATTCTGTCAGAAAATACTATCATGAATTCGAAAGCGGTATGAATTCTCCGCATACAGAAATTTATGAGCATGAAATGCCTGGCGGTCAGTATAGTAACTTGCAGCAGCAGGCAAAAGGTGTTGGCCTTGGCGATCGTTGGAATGAAGTAAAGAAAATGTACAGACGTGTGAATGACATGTTTGGTGATATTGTTAAGGTCACACCATCCTCTAAAGTAGTTGGAGATTTGGCACTTTATATGGTGCAAAATGATCTAACAGAAGAGGATGTTTATGAAAAAGGAGCAACGCTTGACTTCCCAGATTCTGTTGTTGAATTATTTAAAGGCTATTTAGGACAGCCGCATGGTGGATTCCCAGAAAAACTGCAAAAGCTGATCTTAAAAGGGGAAGAGCCACTCACTGTGAGACCAGGTGAGAAGCTGAAGCCAGTGGACTTTGAAGAAATTAAAAAACAGTTCAAAGAATCACATGACCTGACATTGACAGAACAAGAGGTGATTGCATATGCACTATATCCGAAAGTCTTTTCTGAATTTGTCCAAACAGCAGAAAGTTATGGTGATATCTCTGTTCTTGACACACCAACGTTTTTCTACGGGATGAGACTTGGTGAAGAGATTGAGGTAGAAATTGAAAAAGGAAAAACCCTCATTGTCAAACTGGTATCAATTGGAGAACCGAATCCAGATGCCACAAGAGTCATTTACTTTGAGCTCAATGGTCAGCCGCGTGAAGTGGTGATTAAGGATGAAAACATTAAATCCTCCGTGCAAGAAAAAATGAAGGCGGATCGTTCGAATCCAAATCACATTGCCGCATCAATGCCAGGCACCGTGATGAAAGTGCTTGTTGAAAAAGGTCAGAACATTTCACAAGGTGAACACCTGATGATCAATGAAGCCATGAAAATGGAAACGACTGTACAAGCACCATTCTCTGCAGTCGTGGATGAAATTCATGTCTCGAATGGAGAACCGATTCAAACCGGTGATTTGCTTATTGTATTAAAGACTGAATAATGGGTGAGACACATCCATAGCGATGTGTCTTTTTTTGAACACATTAAAATGTGCAGCGACAAGAGAGAGTGATTACACTATAGATTGAGGTGAAGAAAGTAAGATATGCGATTGGATGATCATATCGCCTTGTCAAAAGCGATTACATATGCGAAAAAACCTCAGTACCTATTATTTGCTTTTTATCATCTAGACCTTTAAAGAAATGGAGCTTGATTTAAACCATGAACATTTCTTTCAAAACTTGGCTCATTTCGTCAAGGAAGTGAGAGAATCTCAATTATATGTTCATCTTTTCCATGATGATGTCTTGCCCGCTTTTCAACAGGTTATGAATATTTATGACATCAACGCGGTCTTTTTTATTGAGTACCAAGTTGGAATTGGGATCCAAGCGGAGAATTTATCAGAAGATATATACCAGAACTACAACATGTCGATGAAAAATGGGTTCATGAACCAAGTAACTTGTCGATAGATGAACAATTCAAGTGGATACATATTTACTGCCTACTGTCAACCATCAAGAAAGGCGCAAAAAAGACATTTTGCTATTTCAAGAAGCAAAACAACAGTAAAAGAAATCCCCCTTTTCGCATAAAGGGGGATACATATTTTTATTTGAATGGCTCTCTGTTTTCATATTTAAACCGGGCAATGAGTAAGCAGAAGTAGCATAGTACCCCAAACAAACAAGAAATAAAGAATGAATGAGCAAGCGCATAGCCAAGTGCAAGATGAGAATAAACAGACATTACACCTGAAATCGCTTGAAGTGTAATCAGAATGGCTGAAATGATCCATCCATAATACAGCTGCTTCTGTTCTTTATAATGTTTAATGGCATGGAACATAGCGACAAATATCCAGACGAATAAAAGAAGGGCTGCTGCTCGGTGAGACATTTGTACCCACTGATTAAAATAAGTCGGAAGTGCGCCGTCTTTTGAACAAAATGGGAAGACAGAACAAGCAAGACTTGATTTTGTATGTCTCACATAAGCACCCGTATACACCACGATATACGTATAGGTGATCAACCCATAAATATGGAACTGCATCCTTTTGCCGATATGAAGCGGCTTCACGAGCTTTGTTTCAGATCTGGTTGCCTCAAACACAAGAAGGGCTAGCAGTAAGACTGAAGCAAAAGAAATCAGCGAAATACCGAAGTGAAGTGCCATTATAAGTGCGTTAGAACCAAACACTACCGCAAGAGCCCCTAACAGCGCTTGAAGCAGTAAAAATATAATGGACATGATAACCAAGAATTTGGTTTCACGGAACACTGGACTAATTTTTTTCCAGCATAAAATCGCCAGTGCCAGTACAAGAATGGTGGAAACTCCTGTTGACATGCGGTGACTCCATTCGATGATGGAGGCAGGGTTCATTTCAGGAAAGAAACGACCGTGGCAAAGGGGCCACTGTCTACCGCAGCCTAGACCAGAGCCAGTCTTTGTAACAAGCGCACCGCCAATCAGAACGATCAACATCACAAACGTTGTGACAACGCTTAATAGCCTTAAAGCAAATTTCATCAAATTATTTCACCTTCTCTAAAGAACTTCTGATACAAATGAAAACCTCACATACTCTCAAGTTTAAGCCAAATGCGTGTTCTGGTGCAATTCTTAATAACCAAAGTTCACAAAAAAATGATAAGGTCATTCACAAAGTTTACAGATTTAGAGTGCTTGATCTTTCTTTGACAGTCTGATAGAAATAGAGAAGGGAATATTTCATTTTGCACCACTTTCTGAACCACACACAATCCTAATAAATTCACGAAAAGTTCACAAATAACTTCAAGTTTGTCGTTTATTATTTAATAGGATGTTTTTTTACAGCTCTTTATCTTGTATGATAGAGTTGTAACGATTTTATGTATCATTTGTCAGTTTGAAGGTTTGGGCAAGGGAGGTTATACACATTGGCAAATTCCAAAACAGCCGCGGAAGCAGCTATTCATGGACAAATAGAAGAAACAACAGCTTGGAAAGATTTTCTTGCTCTTATTAAAATGGGCATCGTTAATTCCAACTTCATTACAACATTTACTGGAATGTGGCTTGCTTTTTATTTTACAGATATGAGTTTCCTTGGGAATCTTGATATTGTTCTGTTAACAATGATTGGTTCTTCTCTTATTATTGCCGGTTCATGCGCCATTAATAATGCGTTTGACCGTGATATTGATATACTAATGGAAAGAACAAAAACAAGACCGACTGTAACAGGTAAAGTTCAGCCAGGGCAAGCGTATGCATTTGGCACGTTGCTTGTCGTACTGGGACTCATTATGCTTCTGATGACAACTATTACATCAGCAGTGATTGGATTTATTGGTGTATTTACTTATGCGGTTCTTTACACCATGTGGTCTAAACGCCATTACACTATTAATACAGTCATTGGAAGTGTATCTGGTGCAGTTCCGCCATTAATCGGCTGGACAGCTGTAACAGGCACAATCGACACAACGGCTTGGGTTTTGTTTATGATTATGTTCATTTGGCAAATCCCGCACTTCCTGTCACTTGCCATTAAGAAAACGGAAGATTATCGCAAGGCAGGTATTCCAATGCTTCCAGTTGTCTATGGATTTGAGGTTACAAAGCGCCAAATCATCATTTGGACTGCATGTCTTCTTCCACTTCCATTTTTCTTAGGTGGATTAGGATGGCCGATTGTTGCGCTTGGCACATTGCTAAACATTGGATGGCTCGTGCTTGGCCTATTGGGCTTTAAAATGAAAGACATCATGAAGTGGTCAACACTGATGTTCGTTTATTCATTAAACTACTTAACGATCTTTTTCGTTGCGATGATTATTATTACACTATTTTAGAGTGAAATCCACTTTGATCACATCAAAACAAAGGCTATATCTTATAACACAACATTTTCTTACAACTATGAAAGCCGCCTGATATTCAGTTCTATTTAGGTGGTTTTCTGTTTATACATAGATGGTATTTTGAGTAAAAACATCATTTTTTTATGAAAAGAGGAAATGTAAGTGCTTTTATAAGAAGCGGGGGTTATTGATGGGTAATAAGTGATTTTATAAATAAGAGGTAAAAAGGGAAAGGCAAAGGAGATCAAGCAAAAGGGGTTGGGACAAATTATGATAAGAAAATGGCGTGTTTATTCACTGTTTCTCTTACTGACGCTTGTTTTGGCGGGCTGTGGTGAACCATACTTATCAACACTCAAGCCAGTTGGGGAAGTAGCAGATAAACAGTTTTTCCTGACGGTACTGAGTACACTCATTATGGTTCTTGTCGTCATTGTTGTATCGATCATTTTCTTTTACGTCATCATTAAATTCAAGCGTTCTAAAGTGGGAGAAGATACGATTCCAAAACAGGTGGAAGGGAACCGTAACCTAGAAATTACATGGACAGTGATTCCAATTCTTCTACTCATTATTCTCGTTGTACCTGTTGTGGCATACACGATTGGGCTAGGGGATACAAGTGCGATGGATAAGAAAAAAAGAGATCCTGAAAAGACACTTGTCGTAAATGTAAGAGCAAGCTTATATTGGTGGGAATTTGAATACCCTGATTATGGGATTGTCACAAGTCAGGAATTGATTGTACCAACAGATCAAAAGGTATACTTTAAGCTGAAAGCATCAGATGTCAAACACTCTTTTTGGGTTCCATCAGCTGGCGGTAAAATCGATACAAACACAGAAAACGAGAACAAGTTTTATTTAACATTTGATTCGAAACGAACCAAAGATGCAGGAGAATATTTTTACGGGAAATGTGCAGAGCTTTGTGGTCCATCGCATGCTTTAATGGACTTTAAAGTTAAAACGCTTTCTCAAGATGAGTTTTTAGGATGGACCAAAAAGATGGCAGATTACAAAAAGCCTACATCTACATCAAACATAGCCCTAGAGGGTGAAAAATTATTTAAAGAGAAAAACTGCTTAAGCTGTCATGCAGTAGAGCCTGGGGACGAACGGCCAGAAGCGGCAAGGACGGCTCCAAACCTTGCAACCTTCGGAGAGCGAACGAAAGTAGCTGGGATTAAAGACATGAATAAAGAAAATGTAAAGGCATGGCTAAAAGATCCTGAGAGCTTTAAACCAGGTAATAAGATGACAGGGACGTACCCTAAATTAAATGACTCAGAAGCAGATGCACTCTACGAGTATTTAAAAGATCTTAAAGCAGAGTAGCTCCATTTGTGGCTGCTAATTGGAGCGGCGGAATCTAATGATTTTTCAAATGGGTATGTGATCTATGTGAAGTTTTTGTTAAGAGCTCCCGAACATGTCTCTACATCCGAGAAGTAGTCATACAGTCTGTTTTAAAGATCGTTAAGATAGACATCTATATGAAAAGGGGCAAATGGGAGATAAGAGGGGGATTTCATGGTGAGTACAATAGCTAAAAAGCGGGGGTTTGGTGCTGTCTTATGGGATTACTTGACGACGGTTGACCACAAAAAAATTGCCATACTATATTTAGTGGCAGGAGGATTTTTCTTTTTGGTTGGCGGTCTAGAAGCGATGTTTATCCGTATTCAGCTAGCCATCCCTGAAAATGATTTTGTTAGTGCAGGAGTTTACAATGAAATCATGACCATGCATGGAACGACAATGATTTTCCTTGCAGCAATGCCGCTTTTATTTGCATTAATGAATGCGGTTGTACCAATTCAAATTGGTGCACGTGACGTAGCATTTCCGTTTATCAATTCCCTTGGTTTTTGGCTTTTCTTTTTCGGAGGAATTTTCTTAAACCTTGGCTGGTTTTTAGGCGGATCACCTGATGCGGGCTGGACTGCATACGCGTCACTCACGCTAAATTCAGAAGGGCATGGTATGGATTTCTATATTTTAGGTTTGCAGATAGCAGGTATTGGTACACTCATAGCTGGTATCAACTTTCTTGTCACGATCATTAATATGAGAGCGCCTGGTATGACGTATATGAGAATGCCGCTCTTCACTTGGACGACATTTGTCGCATCTGCACTTATTTTGTTCGCATTCCCTCCATTAACAGCAGGGCTTGCGATGCTGATGTTTGACAGAATGTTTGGCACGAGCTTTTTCAATCCAGATCTTGGAGGAAATACGATCATCTGGGAGCATTTGTTCTGGATTTTTGGACACCCAGAAGTATATATCTTAATTCTTCCAGCATTCGGAATTTTCTCTGAGATCATTCCAGTGTTTGCGAGAAAAAGATTGTTTGGTTACTCGTCGATGGTGTTCGCCACTGTATTAATCGGTTTCCTTGGATTCATGGTGTGGGCGCATCACATGTTTACAACAGGTCTGGGACCTATTGCAAATGCCATCTTTGCGGTAGCCACTATGGCGATTGCAGTGCCTACAGGAATCAAAGTATTCAATTGGCTGTTGACCATTTGGGGCGGTAATGTCAAATTTTCGACGCCAATGCTGTATTCCGTCGCTTTCATTCCGTCATTCTTACTTGGCGGTGTAACTGGGGTCATGCTTGCAGCAGCTGCAGCTGATTATCAGTTCCATGATACGTACTTTGTTGTGGCGCATTTCCACTATGTCATTATCGGTGGTGTGGTATACGGAATTTTAGCTGGTGTGCATTACTGGTGGCCTAAAATGTTTGGGAAAATACTCGATGAGAAGCTTGGGAAAATTAGCTTTGTGCTCTTTTTCATCGGTTTCCATTTAACGTTCTTTATCCAGCATTTCTTGGGTCTGTGGGGGATGCCGCGCCGGGTATTTACGTTCCTGCCAGGTCAGGGTCTCGAGCTTGGGAACTTAGTCAGTACGATTGGTGCATTGTTTATGTTTGTCGCAGTGATCATCATGCTGATTAACGTCATTTGGACAACAGCAAAAGGAGAGCGTGTGTCGAGCGATCCTTGGGGAGATGGACGAACACTTGAATGGGCAGTGTCTTCGCCTCCACCGGAATATAATTTTAAACAGCTTCCGCTTGTAAGAGGACTTGATCCGTTATGGATTGAGAAAATGGATGGTAAAAAAGAAATGACAGCATCTGAACCACTTGATGATATTCACATGCCAAACAATTCAATCTTGCCTATCATTATCTCATTCGGTCTTTTTGTGTCAGCATTTGGCTTTATGTATCGTCAAGAACACAGCTGGGGTCTTCCGGTGATCTTGATTGGACTTGGTATTACGTTTGCGACCATGCTGGTTCGATCTCTTAAAGATGATCATGGATACCATATACACAAAGAAGATTTGATCGATGACGATGATAAAGGGGTGAAAGCTTAATGGAACCACAAAAAATGACAGCGGAAACCTTTCCGGCTTCTCCTGAGAAAGCCACGTTAGAAGGAAAGAATAAGTTCGTTGGGTTCTGGTTGTTTCTTGGGGGAGAAACCGTTCTGTTTGCATCTTTATTTGCCACTTACTTGGCACTGAAAAACTCAAATGCAGGCGGGGCAAAAACAACTGATATGTTTGACCTCACACTTGTCTTTATTGCCACAATGCTCCTGTTAACGAGCAGTTTAACGAGTGTGTATGCAATGTATCATATGAAAAACTTTGCCTTTAAAAAAATGCAGCTTTGGCTCGGCGTGACCGTTCTATTAGGTGCTGGATTTTTAGGACTTGAAATTTATGAGTTCTATCACTATGTGCATGAGTATGAATTTACTATTACCAGCTCTGCTCTTGGTTCTGCTTTCTATACATTAGTGGGAACTCACGGGGCTCACGTTGCATTTGGACTTTGCTGGATAACCGCTCTTATCATTCGAAATATGAGACGCGGACTAGATTTATACAATGCACCAAAATATTATGTGGCAAGTCTATATTGGCACTTCATTGATGTTGTGTGGGTCTTCATCTTTACCGTTGTATATTTAATGGGAATGGTGGGATAAGAATGGGAAATAAAAACACAAATCAGTCCAAAGTCGATCTTGTATATCGTAAAAAGAAAAATGCCGAAGAAATGAAGCATCAGCTCATTTCTTTTGGCTTGATGATTGGATTAACATTTGTTGCATTTTTAACGATTGCTTCTGAAGACGTCGGGAATTGGTTCGCAGTACCATTTATTTTACTGCTTGCAGTCATTCAGGTGGCTTTTCAGCTTTATTATTTTATGCACATGAACCAAAAAGGGCATGAAACACCCGCATTGTTTCTTTATTCAGGTGTGTTTGTCGCGTTTATTACCGTATTAGCCTTTTTGACCATTATTTGGTGGTAAGCCCGGTTTGCCCTTGAAGGAGGCGCAGCAATGGAGAACTTAGAAATATTCGGATTTCGGGCATTATGGAGCCCTTACTATTTGACTTGTATTGTCATAGCAGCTGCTCTTTATCTGCTTCTTGTTACAAAGGGAAAGCACCGTGCGACGGTGAAAGAAAAAACGTTGTTTCTGACGGGGCTTGTTCTGTTATATGCGGTAAAAGGAAGCCCAATTGATTTAATGGGGCATATTATGTTCAGTGCACATATGGCGCAAATGGCGGTGCTCTATTTAGTTATCCCGCCTCTCCTCATTACAGGATTACCTGCGGCCATTTGGGAGCGGATCATACAAACGCCAGGCATTCAGCAAATGTTTCGTTTGTTTTCAAAGCCATTAATTGCATTGCTTGGGTTTAACGGGTTGTTTTCGCTTTATCACATTCCGCTTGTATTTGATTTTGTAAAAACTGATCCATTTTATCATGCATTGATGACGGTTGTTATTTTTATCGCTGCTTTTTTCATGTGGTGGCCGCTTGTCCATAAAGTCCAAAGTCAGCCGCAGCTCACAGGAATTTTAAAGCTTGGATATATTATGGCAGACGGTATATTGATGACACCAGCCTGTGCACTGATCATGTTTAGTGATGCACCGATCTATGCGACCTACTCTGATGCCGGTGCGTGGATTCAAGCACTTCATCTATGTGTGCCAAGCGATATGCTCACAGGTCTTGCGCTAACTGGCCCTGATATGTTTCACACACTGCCCTTGCTGGAGGATCAGCAGCTAGGTGCTATTTTGATGAAAATTATTCAGGAAATTGTTTACGGATCTATTCTTGCTGTTGTCTTCTTTGATTGGGCCAGAAAAGAAAGAGCGAAAGATGCCGTGCCAAATGCGCTCATTCCGAAATATGAATAAAGAAAAGCACAGCCGCATGGGCTGTGCTTTTCTTTATGCTTCAGCAGTCATTGATTCTAGTTTTTCTTTCAGCCGATCAAGTGTTTTTTTACTTGATTGGATAAGGGATTTAGGGAAATCTTCGCCCTCGCCATATTCAACACCATGCGGATAATAGTGTTTTCCAAGTAAAGGTGTTAGTAGCTGAATGCGTGCCTTTTTGGAACCGACATCTCCTTCAGTGGCGTAGCCAGAAATGCGTAAATAAAATGTTCCCTCGACCATGCTATACTTCCTGTCGAACGTCACACGCTCATAATCCCATTGATCGGCTCGTACAAATCCTTCACTTTCCATGATGAAATCCAATTTATTTAAGTCAGATGATACCTTTTCAATCCCTGTACCTTCAAACTTCACCCAAAACCCCTCCTTTTAAAAATTCCCTTTACTGACAATCATAGTATGAAAGCGTTAAACTTTCAACTGTGAAAGGTATGTTCTTTTATAAGCTGGTTATAGTAATAAAGAAAAAATAACGGATGGAGGAATCAACGTGAAAACGAAAAAAATCAAAGAGATTATGACAAAAAAAGTGGTGACTTGCCAAAAGAACGACAATGCCTACGAAGCGGCAGTGAAAATGAGAGATGCTGACATCGGCGCCATTCCAGTGGTTGACGGAGATCAACTCGTTGGAATTTTGACAGACCGTGACCTTGTACTCAGAGGTATTGCTGAAAAAAAGCCAAACTCACAAGAAGTTGGCGCGCTCATGACGAAGGAAGTACTGACAGCTGAAGAAGATGCGACGCTTGAAGAGATTGTCCGGTTGATGTCAGAGCATCAGCTCCGCCGTATTCCCATTGTAAAAAGCGGAGCATTAACGGGTATCGTAGCTCTTGGAGATTTATCAGTTGAAGATTTGTCAAATGATCGTGCGGGGGATGCGCTTACTGAAATTTCTCAACAAGATCAAGATCATGGACAAGGATTTCTTCACTAAGAGGGGCATATTTTAAATTCGTGTTAAATAGGCTGTATTGTCGTTGATAAATGGAGCAAGTTTTGTTTAAATGACAATAGAAGGTACTTTTGTGCCTTGCCAATTTAACGGAGGTGTTTATTTGAAAACTGTGCTCAAAACACTCTTCATCCTCCTGATTATATCCGGAACGTACGTTCTGTTCATTCAATATGGATCTTCACCAGAAAAAGATAACAGCAATGAACCGAAGGTGTCTAATGAAGAAACATCTAGCGATAAGCCGATTAACATCCCAAAAAAGGGCCTCATGTCCTTTATGGGAAAATCATCAAACGAAGTGCTTAAACAGCTGGGGGAACCAGATCGCATTGATCCTTCAGCATATGATTATGACTGGTGGATTTACAATCAATCGAAGAAGCACTATATTCAAGTAGGGGTAAAAGATAGTCAAGTGGTCACCTTGTTTGCAACAGGAGACGGGCTCAATGTGGAACCGTTTAAAATCGGTCAAGCCACAAGTAAAGTATTTAAAAAAACACAAATCGCTCCTTACATTCATGTAGAGGATAAGCAAAATTCATTTCGCTTTGAATTCTCAGAAGATGATATGAATACAAGGCCAACGGTGAAAGTGGGAGATGATGTCTATGTTCAGCTCTACATGGATAAGTTTGAAAGCACCCTTTCAAGTATCAGGGTCTTTAATGCGGATACATTTGTGAAACAAAAGCCTTATGAAGTCGTCTATCGAGGTCAATTGATAGAACCTGAAACGATATCAGGAGAAAAATGGAAAGAAATCCAAGCTTCTAGTCAAAAACAAATTTTTGATATGACCAATATTATCCGCCATAAGTACAATCTTCCAACCTTAAAGTGGGACGATGAAACCTCCGAGGTGGCATTCATGCATAGTGAGGACATGAAAGAGAATCATTATTTCTCCCACGAATCTAAAAAATACGGTACGCTGAAAGACAGATTAGAAAGGGGAGAGGTTACATTTCAGCTCGCAGGTGAAAACATTGCTTACAACTATGTAGATGGACCAGCAGCTGTAGAAGGCTGGCTTAATAGCGAAGGTCACCGGAAGGCGTTATTAAATAAAGATTACACGCACCTTGGCGTAGGTGTGAAAGAAAAATATTATACGCAAAACTTCATCAAGAAAACATCTTAAAACAAAGCCGCAAATGCGGCTGTTTTTTTGTAAAAAAGGGGCTCACCAAAACAAATATTGGTGTATATAGTATAGTAGGCATTTGTATGGGGGGTGAGGATATGACAAACAAGCAAAAGCAAACATCCATTGATGAATTTAAACAATTTGTCAAACGCCATCCGAAATTAATTCAAGAAGTGCAGACGCAAGAAAAAAGCTGGCAAACTCTATATGAGAATTGGGTTATGTTTGGTGAGGAAGATGAGATGTGGTCTCCTTACAGGCAAACGCAATCTGAAGAAGTAAAAGAAGAAAAAGCCTCTAAGCACAGTGAACCGGGAAAAGCAGATTTTGTGTCTAAAATGGTTTCTGCTGTGAAAAAAATGGACGCTGATCAAATGAATGAGCAGATTAACAAAATGAGCCAGTCTATTTCCTCTTTACAAAGCTTACTTGGCCAATTTTCATCAAATGGCTCAAAGAAGGGTTCGTCTGGAGGCAGTCAGCACCCATTCTCCTTCAGGAAAGATTAATTGAAAGGGGATGCTTTTGGTGCGGAGAGAAGTACAGGAGTTTGTCATGGCAGAAGAGGATCGAATCAAATTCATTAGACAACGTCCTCTCTGGTACAGACAGCTGACTCGACATCCTGAAAATCTATCTTCCTTTGAATTAGATAAAATGAACTTTTACGAAAAAACCATTCCTCATCGTGTGAGTCAGTTAAGCAATAGTGTCCAAATGGCCGAAATGATGATTCAAATGTTCCAAGCAATGCGCAATCAAAATGGAGCCGAATGAGGCTTTTTTGAGTTGATTAAGATGTCTAGTTCATGAGCATCCTATGAAAGTAGACGAAAGGAGAATCAGAAGATGAAATGGATTCTGTCAATATGCGCATTGCTTTTTCTTGTGACCGGGTGTCAAAGTCAACATGAACAAGAGGAAGTGATCAAGCAAGAACCAGCAGTACAAGTGATGCAGTAAGCCCAAATTGAAATAAAGCAGCAAGGCTTTTTAAAATACAAAGTGCAGGGATCAGCTGTCTATATAGAAAGTACGCTTCAAGATTTCCATCTTGAGCCTTCACTTGGAAAAAAGAATAAGAAGGTGGGATACTTCACAGTATATGTAGATGGGAAGCGTGCGGACAATGAGTATACTGCTGCATTTGTGGTCAAGCACCTTTCAAAAGGAAAGCATAAAGTGACCGTTGTGCTGAATTCCCGTCACCCTGAATATAAACAGAAAAGAGAAACATTGGATGTATTTGTTACGTAAAAGGATTTTCTGATCAATAGGTTTCGTGGTAAACTATGATTGGAGGTGCAACATTTATGTATGCGACAATCGAATCTGTGGAGCTCCAAGAGGAAGCAAATCAATTGGCTGCCATGATTCTTCAGTCGGAGGAGGCTGAACATTACCGAAACTGCTTTAAGCGTCTCCAGCAAGACGAAGAAGCCCAACAAATTATTGCCCATTTTACAAAAGTAAAAGAGCAATATGAGGGTGTGCAGCGGTTCGGCAAATACCATCCAGACTATAGAACGACCACAAAGGAAATGCGTGAGGTCAAAAGAAAGCTAGATCTTCACGATACAGTGGTTGATTTCAAGAAAGCAGAAACAGCGATTCAATGCATTTTAGATGAGATTAGTATTGAATTCGGTCAAGCTGTATCAGCATATATTAAAGTTCCAACAGGGAACCCATATTTTGATGGTCTATCATCATGCGGCGGGGGCTGTCAATCAGGAGGCAGCTGTGGCTGTAAAGTATCTTAACGAGACTTGAACGTCTCGTCTTTTCCATATTGGCTGAAAAGAATTAAAAACGGCAGGTGAAAAGATGGAAACCAAACGTCAAGGCATGGTTGTTTGGCTGCATTCGTTAAAGCAGTCAAATGCGCTAAGGAAATTTGGGAATGTTCACTATATTTCAAGGAAAATGAAATATGCAGTGATCTATTGTAATATGAATGAGCTCGACCGCCACATGGCAAAGCTAAGCTCATTACCATTTGTGAAACGTGTTGAGCCTTCATATAAGCCCTTTATTAAATTAGAGTACGAATCCAAATTGGACAAAGCAAAAGAGTATGATTATAAGGTGGGCTTTTAAAGCCACAAAAAAATCCCCACGGCATCACCCGCGGGGTCCTTCTATTCTTAATGTTTCATTAAGGAGAAGGCAAAGGGAGAGGAGAAACCGGAGGAAGAACTTATGGGGAAACGTAAGTCTTCTCCGCGGTTGGCACAGCACCACATCAGATGCTGTTACAAGTAGTATGACCCCTTAGCCTGTCATGTATACATATAAAATGATGAAAATCTACGCATTGTCCCATGTGGAGTGGATGTGGTAAGATAATGTTGGAATTTTTGTCATAAGACAATGATCATAGATGCAAGCAGAAAAAGTGGTGGGAAAATGAGAGTCATCTCTGGAACGAGAAAACGCCGTACGCTCAAAGCGGTACCAGGTCAATCAACAAGACCGACAACAGATAAAGTAAAGGAATCTATTTTTAATATGATTGGCCCGTATTTTGATGGTGGATGGGCTCTTGATTTATTTGCAGGAAGCGGTGGTTTAGGAATTGAAGCTCTTTCTAGAGGATTCGATCATTGCATATTCATTGATCGAGATATGAAGGCGATTCAGACGATTAAAGAAAACTTGAGTCAACTGTTGCTGATGGATCAAAGTGAAGTATTTCAAAATGATGCCCAGCGTGCATTAGCAGCCATTGTGAAGCGAGGAGAATCGTTTCAAGCCATCTTTCTTGATCCGCCCTATCAAGATCAAAAGCTGAAAGCACTTCTTGATATGATTGATGAGCACTCCCTATTAGCAGATGATGGCGTGATTGTTTGTGAGCACGATAAAGACGTCATGTTGCCAAATGAAACTGGACAGCTCCACATATCAAGGCAGGAACTGTACCGATTGACTGGCATTACGATCTATAGAAAGCGGGGAAATGAAGCATGGGAAATATAGCCGTTTGTCCAGGTAGCTTCGATCCAGTCACATTGGGCCATTTAGATATTATCAAAAGAGGAGCAAATATTTTTGATGAAGTGTATGTATGTGTATTAAATAACTCCTCAAAAAAACCGTTATTTACAGTTGAAGAACGTTGCGAACTCATTCGGCAAGCGACAAAGGATTTGCCAAACATCAAAGTTGAATCCTTTCATGGACTGCTTGTCGATTATGCGAAACAGAAAGAAGCCAAAGTGATTTTACGTGGACTAAGAGCTGTGACGGACTTTGAATATGAGATGCAAGGTACATCGATGAACAAAGTCTTAAATGATGAAATTGAAACGTTCTTCATGATGACCAATAATCAATACTCCTTCTTAAGCTCAAGCATTGTCAAAGAAGTAGCGAAGTATCATGGATCAGTCAAAGAGCTTGTACCAAAAGAGGTAGAAGAAGCGCTGAAAGAAAAATTTAATGAATGAGTGCAATCGTGCACTCATTCATTTTTTAGTTTCTGATAGTATAAAGCAATATACACGATCAGGCTGAACAAGGTGATTAAAGGACCAGCTTGCACAAGCTGATTCCACAACACACTGCTGAACATGACGACTTGATGGCTTGTTTCAAATGTTCCTGCCGGAAGAACCATGTCTGACCGAGATACATAAAGCGGTTCGAATAATAAAAACGCAAAGAAAGATGCATAAATCCCGTGAAGCAAACGGGCGAAGAAAAACGGTTTAAAGCGTATATCTGTTGCGGCTAAAATGCCGGCTACCTGGGCTTGAACGGAGAACCCACTAAATCCTAAAATAAAGCTGACAACAATTGTTTTGGCGAGAAGTATAACCTCTTGTGAGCCTGTTAACTGACTTCCTAAAGTGATTTCAAATAAACCGGCAATCATGGCTAGATCTAATTCTGGTGGAAGGTGCATCGTTTGCAGCATAAATCCGATGCCTATGGAGAGAAGATCTGTCACATGAACAACGGACAACATTTTACTAAAGACAGAGAATAAGATAATAAATCCGCCTATCATAAAGAGTGTTTGTACTGACGACATGACAGCATCGCTTAAAATTTGGCCGAGCGGTCTTTTCTCTGCGAGCCTTGCTGTATGAAGGGCATTGAATGCCTCTTTAAAAGGTGGAAATAAAAATCCCTTTCGGCTTCTAAGATGCGCATCATGCCGTGCTTTATACCCGCGCATCGTCACACCGACAGCAAGGTTTCCTAAATAATGTGCACAGGCTAAGACAATCCCTAAAGCTGGGTGATGAAAAAAACCAACAGCCACCGCTCCAAAAATAAACAATGGATTCGATGAATTCGTAAACGAAACAAGGCGTTCTGCTTCGATTCTCGTCAGCTGTCCTTCCTGTCTGAGCCTTGTCGTCAATTTAGCGCCAGAGGGGAAGCCTGAGGCCATTCCCATAGCCAATACAAATCCGCCTACACCAGGCACTCGAAAGATGGGGCGCATAAATGGTTCTAATAACACCCCGACGAATCTGACAATCCCGAAACTAATTAATAGCTCGGACAAAATAAAAAAAGGCAGCAATGATGGAAATACAACCTCCCACCACATTGCAAGTCCATTTTTTGAT
Organism: Bacillus sp. FJAT-53060; assembly: GCF_037104745.1. Taxonomy (NCBI): domain Bacteria; kingdom Bacillati; phylum Bacillota; class Bacilli; order Caryophanales; family Bacillaceae; genus Bacillus; species Bacillus sp. FJAT-53060. The sequence goes on along the minus strand of NZ_JBAWSW010000031.1, from coordinate 4,724 downwards.
GCTTGCAAAGAGGCTTGTGGATGTGTAATCACAGTGGCGGTTAAAAAGATAAAAAAAGCAGCGATGAACATAGTGTTCCATTTTTTCATGAAGATTTCGCCCCTTGCCGTTATGATCTATTGGCGAGCTCGTGATCAAAGAAAAAGAAAGAAATTAGCCGAGCCTGTCTTCTATTACTATACGAGCAGAAGGTGCATGTTTAGACCTATAGATTCGTATATATGCATAGAAAGAGGAGGTTGGATTTTCATGAAGCGACCGATCATCGGGCTTGCGCTAGGCTCCGGGGGTGCTAGGGGAATGGCGCATATCGGAGTTTTATCTAGTCTTGAAAAACAAGGAATTCAGGTGGATATGATTGCGGGAAGCAGTATTGGCGCACTTGTTGGCAGCTTTTATGCGGCAGGACAAGACGTAGAAAAAATGAAAAAACTTGCACTTGTCTTCAGAAGAAAGTATTATGCTGACTATACACTGCCAAAAATCGGTCTTTTAAAAGGGAATCGAATTTTGCAGCTGATCCACACGTTTACATATGGAAAAAAAATCGAGGAATTGCGAATGCCACTTGCGATTGTTGCTTGTGATTTACAGACAGGAGAAAAGCTTGTGTTTAAAGAAGGCTCTGTCTCGCAAGCAGTCAGAGCGAGCATTAGCATTCCAGGCGTGTTTGTTCCGCACGAAATAGGAGGCAGGCAATTGGTAGATGGAGCGGTTGTTGACCGCATTCCTGTTTCAGTTTTAAAAGAAATGGGTGCAGACCTCATTATCGCCTCTGATGTATCAAGAGTGAAAAAAACAGAAAAGGCGACGAGATTATCGGATGTCATTATGCAAAGTTTGGACATCCTTCAAAATGAATTGGTTCGTCATCAAACCATTCACGCAGATCTCATGATCAGGCCGAAGCTTGAAACATTTAGCTCTAGCGCGTTTACTCAAGTTCAAGAAATGATTGAAGCAGGTGAACTCGCAGCAGATCAACTAAAAGTTAAACTGAAAGATGTCATTGATAAATGGGAGTGTTAATCGAATGAAAAAAATGAATATTCGCTGGCTTAGCTTTTTTGTAGTTGTCCTTGTATTATTTGGCTTAACTTTTGTCAAACTGCCGTATTACGTGACAAAGCCGGGTGATGCAACAGAGATTGCTCCGCACATTAAAGTGGACGGAGGGTATGGTGAGAAGGGCAGCTTCTCGCTGATGACCATTAAAGTAGGTCCAGCCAATCCATATACGTATTTGCTTGCTAAAATGAACAAGTATGACGAGATTGTCCCAGAAGAAAACATTAAAGCAGACGGAGAATCAGATGAAGATTATATGAAACGACAGCTTCAGCTGATGAAAAGCTCTCAAGAAAATGCGATGATAGCAGCGTATACAAAAGCAGGGAAAAAAGTGGATTATACGTTTAACGGGGTATATGCAAGTTACGTGATGAAAGGCATGCCTGCATACGGAAAAATTGAAGTGGGCGATCGGATTAAAAATGTTGACGGCAAGACCTATGATTCTGCTGATAAAATGGTTTCGTATATCAGCAGCAAAAAAGCAGGTACATCTGTCCGCTTTGTACTCGAACGTAATGGGAAAGAGGTCACAAAGCAAGTGACCTTAAAACCATTTAAAGAGGAGCCAAAAAGGGTGGGAATTGGCGTATCATTGTATACAGACCGTCATGTAAAAGTATCACCTTCTATTAAAGTAGATATTGAAAATATCGGTGGCCCATCGGCAGGTTTAATGATGTCGCTTGAAATGTATAATCAGCTGACAAAAGAAGACGAAACTCACGGCTATGCGATTGCGGGGACTGGAACGATTGATGCTGATGGTACGGTTGGACCAATTGGCGGAATTGATCAAAAGGTCGTTGCCGCCGATAAAGCAGGGAAAGACATATTCTTTGCACCAAACGATAAAGGTGATCCTAACTCAGACTACAAAAATGCAGTCAAAACAGCAAAAGATATTAAAAGTGATATGAAAATTGTCCCTGTTGATACGATGCAAGATGCACTGAATTATGTAAACAAATTAAAAGAGAAAGCATCATAATAAAAGAGCAGCCCTCGTCAAGGCTGCTCTTTTTTATCGAGATTGAAAGAGACCAGTAACTTCATCATATCGAATTGGTGATGTTTTAAATTCTGCTTCCGTTAAGTCCGTTTGCATTGGCTCGCAGATGGGAAGGCTGAAGACGCGAGCAGCGCGAATGTCAACATCAAGTGCGGGATGTGAAAAGGAAGACAGTTTACTCACGAGCGGAACATCCAATTCTTTTTTTACAAGTGACAAATATTGCTGCCCTTTCTTTGACATACCGAGTAAACGAATGTAGGGCGCTGTTTTCTCTTCAATTAGCTCATGCATTGTCTTTTTCTTTACTCTCATTAAAAGGTGCGTATTCATTCGCTGTAACCTTGTCCATGTATATCGTTTTGTTTTCACGTGTGATAGATATTCCTCATAGGAAGATGCGTGTGTGATCGCTTTTTGCATACGGTGTTCAATGCCTTCTTCAATTTCGTATATCTCCTCTAGTTCGGCCATATCCATTGTGTGAAAGACATGTTTTAAGAAACGAAAATAGGCTTCTTGTGTATGTAAAAGACCGTATGAAGATTGATAGGCCTGTAATTGCTTTAAAGTAGCGGCCGTAAGGTAAGGTGTAGCCGCTTCAAAAGAGCTGTGCTCTTTTAAGGCTTTTCGAATACTTGTTGCGCTTGCGATTTTCTGGTTTTCAGGAAGTTCTTCATCATGGTAATCAGATGCAATTCTTTGAGAGGTAAAGGGCTGCAAGTGAGGAAATCTCTCTAAGATGGCCTTTACATAATGGAAGCCTAAGATGTTATTCGGTTTCGACAGGTCCAGTAAATGCCCAGGATAAATGGCCTCTTGAAACGCAGTGGCTGCTGCTGCCGGATAACTAAGACCTTCTTTTACCCTCTTTTTTGTTAAAAAGTCAATCTCTGCTTTTTTCTCATGCCAAGCGTGTGCTGTGCGCTCAAATGCCGTGATGTCCCCATCCTCGCTTCCGAAAAAAAGAGAGCGGCATTTTAAAGCATCTAGGATAGACACAGCGCCACCTGCAAAAGTTTCTGCCTTTTGTACCGCGTATATGTATGGAAGCTCACACACAATGTCTACACCGTTTTGCAGTGCCATTTTTGTACGTGCCCATTTTGAGACGATTGCAGGTTCTCCGCGCTGAAGGAAGGAACCGCTCATAACGGCAATGGCAACATCTGAGGAGGTTTGTTTTTTTGCCTGACGAACATGATAGGCATGTCCATAATGAAATGGATTGTACTCTACAACGACTCCCACTGCTTTCATTATATGCTCCGCCTTTCTTGCTATGGTTAAATGGTCTATGCTACAGTAGCATAAGGGAAAAATGAAGCCCATTTTTTTCAGTGTAGGCATTTAAGGAACTGATGTCAAACAACCCTCTGACATCACGAAGGACTGTAAAGAAAAAATATTGACAAATAGCATGATGAAAGCTATAATCATGTTTGTTGCTCTTAGAGGTGATACAATTGAAATGGACAGTTTATCAGTTACATCAAAAAGCCAAAAACAGCTTCGATTTTCATGAGACGGTTGACTTAAATGAACTTACTAGCCTTCATTCAGATATACGTCGTATTTCACCAGTAGAGGTGAAAGGGACTGGAGTGATCGAATCAAAGCAAGTCGCATTTTACTTAACCATCACAGGTGAAATGACATTGCCTTGTTCAAGAACGCTTGTTGATGTAAATTATCCATTTGCGATCTCAACAAAAGAACTATTTGTACTTCATAAGACAGACGATATAGAAGATGAAGACGTTTCCGTTGTGGAAGACGATATTATCGACTTAACGCCTATAGTCAAGGAAGAAATTCTTCTTGAAGTGCCGATGCAAATCTTTTGCGACCAAACAGACGTAAAAGGTGCTGCACCACAAGAAGGGAATGACTGGGCTGTCATTTCGGAAGATGCACATCAAAACCGAATTGATCCGCGTCTGGAAGGCTTGAAGAAGCTATTAGAAGAAAATAATGAATCTTAACTCTTTAAGGAGGTGGGAATAATGGCTGTACCTTTTAGAAGAACTTCTAAAATGAAAAAAAGATTGCGTCGTACGCATTTCAAACTACAAGTACCTGGTATGGTAGCTTGCCCAGAATGCGGTGAAATGAAAATTTCTCATCGTGTTTGCAAATCTTGCGGAACATACAAAGGCAAAGACGTAAAAAGCAACTAATCAATAAAAAAGCGTGAGGGAATCTTGGGACTGACCCCCTAAGATGAGACAAATAAAAAACACCTTCAAGTTTGAAAACGGACCGTTGTGATCCGAAATAAAACATGGAGGTGTTTTTTCTATGGGGACAAGAGTGAGTTATCCAGTTGAAGTCAAACAGAAGGCTGTAGAAATGAGATTGGCAGGTGTACCTATGAAAGAGATCATGCAGGAATTGAATATCAAGAATAAGACGCAGGTTCAGACATGGGTGAGGTGGCATAAGGCTGGGGATACACACAGGTTCGAACAGCCTGTTGGAAAACAATATATCTATGGAAAGGGTCCCGAGTACTCTTCGGAATTAGAGAGACTGCAGGCAGAAAATCGTTATCTGAGACAACAGAATGAAGTTTTAAAAAAGTACAACGAATTGGAAAGGAAGTTGATAAGGAAACGTCAATCAAACTGGTAGAAGAATT
>NZ_JBAWSW010000030.1:0-33815 GCF_037104745.1 Bacillus sp. FJAT-53060 | reverse complement strand
GTTATCGAGAACTTCTTCGGTATCTTAAAGTCTGAATTTCTATACCTAAAAGAATTTGAGGACATCGAACACTTCAAGCAAGAACTTGAACAATATATTGATTACTACAATCACACACGTATAAAGACGAAACTAAAAGGCATGAGTCCGATACAATATCGAACTCATGCCTCGAAAGCTGTCTAATAAATACCGTGTCTAACTTAAGGGGGTCACTTCACTCGGGTATCTTTTTTGTTTTATCCATCGATATATAGTCCTTATTTCCGAATGGTTCAAATCGTTTCTTTTGATACAAATACCATGAATCAAACCTGCTTCTTCGACTGTTCGTATACTTTGTGCCAGGCAGGAAAAGCTTTTCTAAATTGAATAGGTCTAAAGGTGTCTTTGTCTACACAAATATGTGAGGTGGTTCCTGTGATAACTGTTTGTCCATCAGGCTTTTGAATTTCATAGCCATACACTGTTTTCACGCCATTATACTCTTCAATCCATGTATGAACTGTAGCGGATTCACCGTACAGCAGTGGTTTTTTATATTGAACCTGAAGATCTACAACAGGTGCAAGGACACCGTCTGCTTCTAGCTGTGCATAGGAAAATCCCAGCTCTTTAATCAACGCTGTTCTGCCAACCTCCATCCAGATTAAATAATTGGCATGATACACGATGCCCATTTGATCTGTTTCTGCATAACGGACTTCTATTTCTTTTTTGGATACATACACGTTTTCATCGCTCTCCTATCAAAACCTAAGGTCTCTGTCATTTTACCACATTCCAAACCTAAAAAGAGCCAATAAAATAAACCAGGAATCCCTGGTTTATTTGGTATATCCATTCTTTCTTGCCGCTTCTTCGTCCTTTATTTCAGAACGCATAACGTCAATACTCGTTCTGCGGTTTTCATTTTTTTGCTTGATCATCTGCTTTTCTTCTTCTGTTAAAAGAGCCATCGCTGCTTCTGATTCATCGATATTTTCTAGCGTGTTCTCAATCATATCTTGCAGCTTTTCAACATTATCAGAACGATCATCTGGATTGGATTGATATGATTTGTGGCTCATCATGCTTACCTCCTCTTATTCGCCCTTCGTCTGTATCACATCAGGCTGTTCATTTGATTTATTATGCATTTTCTTACCCTTATTCCGTTTGTATGCTACAGGTTTTGTCCCTAAATGGTCCGGTGTAAATTGCGCTTGTTTATCATGCTCTCTACCCATCATTCATCCCTCCCTCCTCTTTAGGATGAACGAAAACGGACAAATCATAACTTATTTCTGTCTAAAACGCTCTTCCAACTTTTCTTCAAGCTGGTTTAAAAATTCCTCATTACTTAATAATTCTTTTTTATTTTCAAGTACAAGCTCTTCGTATATACGGCGTTTCCTTCTTCTCAATTCAGTCACCTCCAATATGTTTATTACATTTTTTCCAAAAAATTTAGAAAATAAGCAAAAGAGCTGAATCATTATAGATCCAGCTCTTTTGCAATCTCTTTTTTTGTCAGCATTTGATGCTTCACAGACATGATTCGCCCTTTTTCATCTAAAATGTATGTAGTTGGATATGAAAGCACCTGATACCTCGCTTGAATGCCTTTTTGGTCCAATAACACAGGAAAACTCACCTTTAGTTCATCAATAAATGCTGCGACGTGATCCACACTCTTTTCAGTGGTGGTCAAATTTACCGCAAGTACTTCAACTTGATTATTCCCGCTTCTGATTGCATCTAAATCCGGCATTTCCGTTCGGCACGGCTTACACCATGTCGCCCAAAAATTGATGAGCACCTTTTTTCCTTGATAATCAGATAACGATACGGTCTTGCCATCAAGTGTTTTAAGTTCAAAATCAGGGGCTTGATCTCCTTTTTCAAGACCGATGGCAGGCTCATTTGGCCCGAATAAATTCCACGCAAGTAAACCAATCAACACAAGTAAAACAGCGCTTGCCATTACTTTTTTCCACATGATTGATCCTCCACTATTTTAAAAAAGAAGAGAAAGCTTTGAGGCGCCATCTCTTCTTCGCTTTATTAGTTGTTTGACAATTTTTCTCGCAGTACCATTTGAAGGATACCGCCATGACGATAGTAGTCAATTTCGACTTCACTATCAAAGCGAACAACCACTTCAAATGTTTTCTCATTGCCATCTGTATCAATTGCTTTTACAGTGACTAGATCACGCGGACGAACTGTTTCGTCAACAACCACTTCAAATGTTTCTGTTCCTGTGAGTCCATAAGTCTCAGCACTTTCCCCGTCTTTAAACTGCAAAGGAAGTACACCCATGAATACAAGGTTACTTCTGTGGATTCGCTCAAAGCTTTCAGCTAGAACAAATTTAATGCCAAGAAGGTTTGTTCCTTTTGCAGCCCAGTCACGTGAAGATCCCATTCCGTAGTCTTTACCTGCTAAAATGGCAAGACCCGTTCCATCCTCTTTATAACGCATGCATGCATCATAAATGGATGTGACTTCACCAGTTGGCCAATAAGTTGTATATCCGCCTTCTGTTCCTGGTGCAATCTGGTTCTTAATACGGATGTTTGCAAATGTACCTCTCATCATGACATGGTGGTTACCACGGCGAGATCCATATGAGTTAAAGTCTCTAGGCGACACGCCTCTTTCTTGCAAATATTTACCTGCAGGTGTGTCCTTACCAATTGCTCCAGCAGGAGAAATATGGTCAGTTGTGACTGAATCACCGAACTTCGCAACTATGCGCAGGCCTTTAAGTGGTTCAACTTTACCAGGTTCAACTGATAGGTTTTCAAAGAATGGCGGGTTCGCAATGTATGTTGAATCTTCATCCCATTTATACAATGCATCATCCGTCGTTTTAATTTCATTCCAGCGGTCATTGCTGTCAAAGACAGTTTCATACTCTGAACGGAATAACTCAGGTGTGACAGTGGTTTTAACGACACTGTTGATTTCGTCCATTGATGGCCAAATGTCATTGAAATAAACGTTTTCACCATTTTTATCAACACCGATAGGGTCTTTTGTTAAGTCAATATCAACTGTTCCAGCAAGTGCATACGCTACAACTAATGGTGGAGATGCAAGGTAGTTCCCTTTAACAAGAGGATGGATACGACCTTCAAAGTTACGGTTACCTGATAAAACTGAAGTAATCAGCAGATCATTTTCAGAGACAGCTTCTTCGATTTCTTTTGCAAGCGGTCCTGAGTTTCCGATACATGTTGTACAGCCATACCCGACAATGTTAAATCCAAGATCCCTTAGGTATGGAAGAAGTCCTGATTTCACAAGGTATCCTGTTACAACCTTAGAACCTGGCGCTAGTGACGTTTTCACATAGTTTGGTACCTTCATACCAAGCTCACTTGCTTTCTTTGCGACAAGACCTGCCCCGATCAAGACGTAAGGGTTAGATGTATTTGTACAGCTCGTAATCGCTGCAATCGCAATTGCACCTGTCTTCATGACAGCTTTTTCACCGTTCTGAAGATTAAATTCTATTTGTTTATCCCGCTCAGATTTATCTAAACCGAATCCTTGGTTCCCTGCTGGGCTTTCAAGGTGTTTATGGAACGTTTCTTTCATTTCAGAAAGTGAAATCAAATCTTGTGGACGTTTTGGACCAGACAAGTTTGACTCAATTTTAGAAAGATCAATTTCCACAACCTCAGTAAAAATTGGTTCCTCAGCATCTGGGGTATAGAATAAACCATTTGCGCGAGAATATTCTTCAACGATATTAATTTGTTCTTCATCACGGCCAGTTAGGCGAAGATATGCAAGAGCTTCCGCATCTACTGGGAAGAATCCGCAAGTAGCACCGTATTCAGGAGCCATATTGGCAATGGTTGCACGGTCAGCTAATGGCAGCTGTGCAACGCCTGGTCCGAAGAATTCAACGAACTTATTGACAACGCCTTTTTCACGTAATACCTGTGTGACTTTTAATGCCAGGTCAGTTGCAGTCGTTCCGTTTGGAAGCTCCCCAACTAACTTGGCACCAATGACTTCTGGCACTGGGAAGTAAGAAGGCTGACCAAGCATACCAGCTTCCGCTTCAATACCGCCAACTCCCCATCCAAGAACACCAATTCCATTAATCATTGTAGTATGAGAGTCAGTACCAACTAGCGTATCTGGGTAAGTGATGATCTCACCACCTTCTTCAATTGCATGAACAACACTTGCAAGATACTCTAAGTTCACTTGGTGAACAATCCCTGTCGCAGGCGGAACCGCTTGATAGTTGTTAAACGCTTTCTTGGCCCAGCTAAGAAAGTTATAACGCTCTGCGTTACGTTCAAACTCTAAATCCATGTTAATGTTTAGTGCGTCTTCAGTTCCAGCTTTGTCAACTTGAACAGAGTGGTCAATCACAAGGTCAACTGGAATTTCAGGATTGATTTTATCCGGATCTCCACCGACATCTGCCATTGCTTTTCTTAAAGAAGCAAGGTCAACGACGGCTGGTACACCCGTAAAGTCTTGTAAAATAACACGAGATGGTTTAAATGGAACATCAATCTCTTTAACCTCGGCAGTTCCCCATTTCGCCAAGTTCTCAACGTGTTCCTTTTTGATCACTCTACCGTCTACTTGACGAAGCACTGATTCTAACAGTACCTTAATAGAATAAGGCAATTTAGAAACATTTCCGATCCCTTGTTTTTCAAGTGCTTCTAGCGAATAATAGTGATATGTTTTTCCATTTGTCGAAAACGTTTTTCTAGATTGAAAAGCGTCTTGTTTAGCGACTTGCTGCTGTTTCGACATGTCCAAAATCCCCCTTTTGATGATCAAGATCAATTTCAATTCTCAGAAAAATCGTCGTGTTTCACCACAATTTTCTCACAATTTCATCTTAAAACAATTTCTTACATAAGTAAATAACAATGCTTTTATTAAATTCAATAAGTCTAGATTATCAATAGGAAATGATTCCTTTTCATAAACTAAGTGGTGCGGGATCATACTACAAATGAGGTGATAGAACATGACAAAACGAAAAGTAAATCATGTCATTAACGGCATGAACGCAGCCAAAAGCCAAGGAAAAGATGCAGGATATATAGAAAATGATCAGCACGTTTTAACTGAAGAACAAAGGCAAAACAATAAAAAGCGCAAAAATAACCAATAAGAAAGGAGCAAGACTCATGACGAATAAAAACACAGGGAAAGACATCCGTCAACACTCTCCTAAAGAGCATCATAGCGGGCAACCTGAGGCATTATCAGGCAGTAAGAAAGTGAAAAACCGCAACCACACAAGGCAGAAGCACAATTCACACCATGATATGTAAACATTCCCTACTCATCCCGTGTTCAAACGGGATGTTTTAGGCCTCACACATTTCAGTTTTCATCATATGATTTAATATGAGATGTAATGGAGGAGTGTTTATGGAGAATGAAAAGCAAGAATTCCTCTGATTTTCTTGAAATAGATGACCTGGCTCAATGTGTTAATGGATGATCCATTTGCATGGTATGAAGAACACCTCCCAATTGATCTTTATGAAACAAGCCGTGATTATATTATCGAAATGGATATATCCGGCTTGTCGATCACTGATTTAAAGCTGACCTTTGCTGGCTATGAACTCATCTTCGCATATACGGTCACTCAGCCAAATGATGGGGAACAGTCATTTGAAAAAAGTGTCATGCTCCCTTTTTATTTGAATGACAAAGACATTGACACAAATTACGAAAACCAAATGATCTCGATAAAAATAAAAAAACATTCTCATCGTCGAGACGGTGCATTTTCCTTTCAAATGCCCTCCTTCAAAGATTAAGAGCCTACCTTCACTCGGTGGGCTCTCTTCCGTTCGTTTCAAGTCAATACCTTTTGCGAACCACCATGGCCAAATAGTAGAATCGCTATACGATAATGTATTCTTTTCCTACTAAATGGTTTGGGTCATTCTAGTAAATGGGTGGCTATCAATGAAAAAGATGCACTTATAGAGCAAATATACATACATTTTTGTTATTTTCTTCTATCATCTCTTCATGTAAAATAGGATAGAGAAATAAGGGGTAAGGAGTGAGAACATGTTAAGCGGCTGGTTTTTGTTGTTCATTTTATTTTGGGGTACTGTAATGATCGGATTACTAGCGATCGGTGGCTTTTTTATGTTTCGCAAATTTTTAAAACGATTGCCAAAAGAAGATGGGAAATCAGAGCTTGATTGGCAGGATGAATATATTCAAAAGAGCCTTCACCTTTGGCGGGACGAGGACAAGCAGCTTTTAAACGAGCTAGTATTACCTGTTCCAGAGCTCTTTAGAGATGTCGCCAAAGAAAAAATTGCCGGTAAAATTGGAGAGCTGGCATTAAAAGAGCAGGCTGCCAGCATTAATTTGGATTTAATCATTCGCGGGTATATTATCGCTACCCCGAAACGAGATCATAAGTTTTTACTCAAGCGTCTGCAAGAAAAAAACATCGATCACACGCCATACGAATCGTTATTAAAATAACCTCCTTTTTAAAAAAGGAGGTTTAATTCATGTGAACCTGCTGCGGGTCTAATTGCTTAGACAACTTTCTAAACGACAAATACATAGCGACCCGCCAAGGCACGATCATACCAAAGGCTAGGATCCAAAACATCCCGCTTAACGCGCCATAATCAATGGAAGAACTCAGTATAGTCTTCATTCCAATACGAAGGACAAGAAGCCCAATGAGAATAAACACAAATGCTTTTGACCGCTTTAAGTAAATTTCATTGCCTCTAATTTCAAATTTCGATGTTTTAATCAAAAAAATCGAGAAAAACATCCCTACTGTGATCGCCTCAAGAAATTCAGCTCCAGTTACCTGAAACATTGGAACAAAAAACATCAGTGCACCAGTGCTCATGAAAATTGGAGGTAAAATAATTTTTTTCGCAGTTGCAGGTTTTGCAGATGATTTAATGCGAATAAACATGACGGCTACCGCCATACATACCGCAACTATAGAAGAGATTACGATCATCATATCAAATCATTCCTTTATTATTTAAGGTCAGCCTATGTATAATATACTCCAATTGGCGAAAAAAAACCATTCGCCGCGACTGTAGAAAACGATTTTAAAAGCCTGTAAATCCACCAAATAATGATGAGAACATAATGATAATCCATGTAAGAAGATCAAAGAACAGCAAAATCCCTACCACAATCATAATGGTCCCGCCAATTCTCATGATGAGCTGCTGACGATTTCTAATCCACGCCATTTTTGTGATGAAAAAGGAAAGAACAAAAAACGGAATAGCAAAACCTAATACATACGCAATCATATACGTCACAGCGGACTCGGGGTTGTTACCCGCAAGTGTGATAACTGCGGATAAAATCGGGCCGGTACAAGGAGTCCATCCAGCAGCAAAGCCCATTCCGATGAGAATCGATCCAAAAAAACCAGCAGGACGATTTTTGAACTGCATCCTCTTTTCTCCCATCAGAAAAGAAGGCTGAAATATACCAAGAATCATAAAACCAAAAAAAATAATGAGAATGGCGCCAATTTGACGAATCGCTTGATGATATTCAATAAAAAACAAACCAACGAACGATGTCCCAAAGCCAATCGCAATAAATATAATAGAGAACCCAACTAAAAAGAATAATGTATGAAGCAGACTTCTTCTTCTCAGCATCACCTTCTCAGATTTCACTTCATCTATACTAACGCCTGTAATATAAGATAAAAAGGCTGGATAAAGCGGCAGACAGCACGGTGAGATAAAAGAAAGAAATCCTGCTCCAAAAGCTAAAAAGTAATTCAAATCTGACAAAAGAACACCCCCTTCTTACAATATACAATAAGAGATGACAAAATCATTTCATTTTTTTTACATCCTCTCAATAAAGATGGTCTATTCTCTTAAAACCTTATATAATTTAATTTGACATCAAGATAACGAATCCTTTAAATTTGAAAATAAACCTTAAAATGGATATAATAGAACCGATTCTTTTTATCAAGATTTGCATGAAAGGAACATGACTTTGGTAAAAACATCATTATTAACTCAAATCGAAGAAAAAAGAGAAGAGCTGATGAAAATTGTCTTGCATAATGGGATGACTTCAACAGTGACTATCGAACATAGCCAGCAGCTAGATCATCTCCTCTTACAATATCAACGACACTTACACTCAAACTCAGCCAACTAATCATAGCTCATGATATAAACCAGGCCACATGATTTTTAAAAAGTTGATATGTGTGACAATAAACGAAACAAAAACCTCTGATCACAGGAATTTTTTTGTTTTTTGTCTTTCAGATGATGCTTGACGCAATAATAAAAACCACCTTCCCTGCTTCATTCATGCAAGTACAGTGGTTTTAAGCGTCTGATGAAGGTGACTTCAATAAAGAAAAGACATAGCTTGTCCATTCTTTATGACCATGTTCCATCTATGATCATAATATCGTACGTATTATTTCGCTTGGTTGTTCATGGCTTTCATCATTTGATTGATTTTCTTTTGGGACGGTTTCATGCCCATTTGCATCATCATCATTCGAAGCATTTGTTCATTAATTGGTGGATTCTTTTTCAAGTAGCTCATCATATACTTACGAGCAATAAAGAATCCGAGTGCAACTCCTGCAAGCAGTGCAACAACGCCTACAAGGATGACAACCCATAAATCCATAATTCTTCCTCCTTCATGTTGTCTCGTATAAAGTGTACTAAACAAAAGGCTATTATACAACATTTCACGTTCAATTTTATTTTTTTAAACAAAATTCCTCACTTTTACCGGATTGATCCACCCGTACTTTTTTGATCCAAAGTCCATGGCCAGGAAACAAGGACTAATTTTTCTCAGCACTTCAAAAAACACCGCTTCCGCCTCATAACTACCTGTGGCAGACATTTGAATATAACGGTCTTTGATAATGAATGCAGCAGTTCCTTTTCCACCTGGTAACGAAGCGCTGTAAATCGAGCCTATTTGTGTATAGTGAATATTGGTTAAATTGTTCATTAAACGCTGGTGCATATGAAAAGCAGGAATTCGCTTCGTTACGTAATCCACTTGCTTAACAAGCATGACTAACTCGTCATCACTGCGGTTCGTCCAGTGTAACGATTCAAACAAATGAAACAAAATAGATTCTCTACCAAAATAATGATGAGCAAATTCATCCTCAATCCAATAAATATAATAATGGCGTTCCAGTTCCATGTCTATCCCTTCCTTTCACATTTCGTCAAACTCGTTTATTGCTTGTATTATACAAAAATGTGAAAGAAAGAATTGTCTATATATGAAGCAAGAAGAAACTAGTTTTGTCAAAAAAACAAGAAAAAAAGAAAAAGGTTTGCAGAGCGTATGGAAATGCTCTGCAAACCGATTGCAAAAAAGCATGATGCTTAGAGATCGAATTATTTATTAAGCTTCGCTTTCACACGGCTAACCACGTTGCTGACAGTAAATCCGTATTTCTCTATGATGGTTTCACCTGGTGCAGAAGCACCAAATTTATCAATCGCAATCACGTCACCGTCAAGACCAGTGTATCGCTCCCAGCCAAGTGATGCACCCATTTCAATCGCAATACGTGCTCTCACTGCTTTAGGAAGGACTGACTCTTTGTATTCGTCTGATTGCTCTTCGAAGCGATCCCATGCAGGAAGACTCACAACAGAGACGCGGATGCCTTCTTTTTCAAGTGCCTTTTGCGCTTCAATCGCTAATCCTACTTCAGATCCTGAAGCGAGTAAAAGTGCTTCTGGCTTTGCATCAGCTGCTTCAACGACTACGTATCCACCCTTTTCTACTCCCTCATATGCCTTATCTGGTGCTTGGTCAATCGTTGGAAGGTTTTGACGAGTGAGTACTAGCACTGTCGGTTTATCTGTTGACGATACAGCAAGCTTCCACGCTGCAGCTGTTTCGTTTCCATCTGCTGGACGAATGACAGAAAGGTTAGGCATCGCACGTAATGAAGCAAGATGTTCAACCGGCTCATGCGTTGGCCCATCTTCTCCCACCGCAATACTATCATGAGTAAAGACATAAGTGACTGGAAGTCCCATTAATGCTGCAAGACGAATAGCAGGTCTTAGGTAATCTGAGAAAACAAAGAACGTTCCGCCGAATACACGGAGACCGCCGTGAAGTGCCATACCGTTTAATGCAGCACCCATTGCGAATTCTCTAACACCAAACCAAATGTTTTTGCCAGCATAATTCTCTCTGCCAAAGTCATCTGTATGCTTAATCGTTGTTTTATTTGATCCAGCAAGGTCAGCAGACCCACCAATAAAGAAAGGGACTTGCTTGGCAATGCCATTTAATACTTCTCCAGAAGAAGCGCGAGAGGCAAGGCTTGATCCTGCTTCATAAACCGGAACCTCTTGATCCCAATTCTCTGGAAGGTTTCCTTCAATCGCAATCTTCAGCTGAGCTGCTAGCTCTGGATATTCTTTTTCATATTGCTCAAACAGCTCATTCCACGCTGCTTCTTTTTTCTGACCAGCGTCTTTTACTGCTGTTTTGAAATGATCGTACACTTCAGAAGGTACATGGAAATCCTCTTCAAACGTCCAAGAATAGGCTTCCTTCGTCAGCTTTGCTTCCTCGCTGCCAAGCGGTGCACCATGCACACCAGACGTTCCAGCACGGTTTGGCGATCCAAAACCGATGGTCGTTTTCACTTCGATGAGTGTAGGTTTGTCCGTGCTTTTTTTGGCTTTTTCAATCGCAGCAGTCACTTCTTCGATGTTGTTGCCGTCTTTTACGTAAAGAACTTCCCAATTCATGGCTTCAAAACGATTTTTCACATTTTCAGAGAATGAATGATCTAGATCGCCATCTAAAGAAATGTCGTTTGAATCATAAAGAACAATTAAACGGCCTAAGCCTAAATGACCAGCAAGTGACGCAGCTTCAGAGGAAATTCCCTCCATTAAGTCTCCATCTCCGCAAATGCTGTATGTATAGTGATCCACAACGTTAAAGTTGTCTTTATTATATGTTTCTGCAAGATATCTTTCTGCAAGTGCCATTCCTACAGCCATGGCAATCCCTTGTCCTAATGGACCTGTTGTGGCATCTACACCTTCTGTATGTCCAAATTCTGGGTGTCCAGGTGTTTTGCTTCCCCATTGGCGGAATTGTTTTAGATCTTCGATGCTAAGGTTGTATCCGCTTAAATGAAGCATGCTGTATAAAAGCATAGAACCATGTCCCGCTGATAAAACAAAACGGTCTCTGTTAAACCAATTTGGGTTTTGCGGACTTACGTTTAAGTGATTCGTCCATAAAGCATAAGCCATTGGTGCAGCACCCATTGGCATTCCAGGGTGACCGGAATTCGCTTTTTCAATTGCATCTATGGAGAGAGTTCGTATTGTTGCTATAGATTTCAATTCAATCGTTTCCATATAAATCCCCTTCCGTATCTTGTGTACACCATTATCATAAATCTACTGTCCTTTTTTCACAACTATTTCACGCTGAAAAAGAAGGATTTTGTCTCATTTAGTTTATCGATCACCAAAAAACTTATGCAAATATGAAAAGAGATGAGAATATTCTTCCCATCTTTTCAAAAATTAAGAAATCATGACCTTAATGAAGATTCTGGTCTCTTTTTAATTTTTCTGGTGTGACATCGTTTCCTTCAGGATCGACGATTTTCACGGTTTTGAGTGTATTTTTCATAGAAGAACGAAAAGCTTTTAAATATTCTTCTCTTAAATGCTTCTGTTCTGTTTTTTCTGCGTCCGATAAACCGTTCTCTTTTGACTTTTTTGAAAGCTCATTTATTCTTGCAAGCTGTTCTTTAGAAATCATGACAAACTCCTTTAAAACATTTTCTCTACATACTACTAAATATCATTCACTTTTACAACAAATCACACTTTAAGAAGAAAGACCTTTTTCGTATTCCTGATACCTTCTATGCACTGTTGCCTTTGAGATGTCAAAGCCAAGTGCCTGAAGCGTCTCTGCAATTTCGGCGAACGTCATGTTGTTTTTTCTTAAGCGAACAATTTCTGAAATCGGTACTTCAATACGCTCACGACCAGGCGCCTGATCCTGGTGTTTTAAATTCAGCTCAGGCTGATACCCGCGCTCAACAGCTTTTTTCATTCCCCGCTTTATTTTCAGGTTATGAATTTTTCGTTGATACTCTTCTACAATTCCTACAATTTCAATGACCATTTCATCAGCTTCTGAAAGCTCAAGCTCTCCTCTATGAAAAACGCTATACACTTTTACTTTCTCTTTAAAAAGACAATGAAGAAGCCCAATTTTTGCTTGCCCTCTTCCAAGGCGTGTCTCATCTTGAATAAGAACAGCATCTATTGACTCTTCTTTCATCGTAGCAAGCATCTCAAAAACACCATCACGATCTAGTTCGTATCCACTTGCTTTCTCTTTCACGACTTTGACCACATTCATCTTGTACAAAGCAGCTAAAGCTCGAAGTTCTTCTTCTTGTCTTTTCAGTGAGGTTTCCTGCTCTTCTTTGACAGTACTCACTCTCGCATAAATTATTGCGTTCATGTTTTTAATCAACCTTTCTACCGGACTGTTGCAAGTTGATATACGACTGGATGCTCTTTTTTGACAGGTATCACAAGGATGTCTCCAGGCTGGATTTCAGTTGAAGCAAGATCATTGTGTTCGGTTACCCAGTCAATAAACGCATTTTTATCGATTGATTTGCTATCGTTTACTTGATCAGCTAACCCCCAAAGAGTATCACCTGATTGAACCTCTATTTTAACATATTGATTTGGATTATTATGGCTTGTGGCTGCAATAAGTGAAAGAAATATGCCAACGATGAATGAGAATAGTGCAATAAAAATAATCGATTCTTTTAACCTCATAATATCATCTCTCCTAATAGAATATACGTTCGCTCTTCCTGTCACTTATTATAAATGCGAACAGATGTTTCTGTCAAAACCTTTTTTCGAACCTATGTTTGTACTGTTAGGAAAAACATGCTATAATTTCTTTAAAATTGACGTTTTGAGGTGCAAAAGATGACGAAGCTATCAAAAAGACAACTCGATATCCTGAAATTCATCAAAGAAGAAGTAAAAAGCAAGGGTTATCCCCCATCCGTTCGTGAAATTGGTGAAGCTGTCGGTCTAGCATCTAGTTCAACCGTCCATGGACATTTAGCTAGACTAGAAACAAAGGGCTTAATCAGAAGAGACCCGACGAAGCCTAGAGCCATCGAAGTACTAGATGAAGAGGAAATGAATATTTCAAAGAATGCTGTAATGAATGTTCCAGTCATTGGAAAAGTCACAGCGGGTTTACCTATCACGGCTGTTGAGAATGTAGAAGAATACTTCCCTCTTCCAGAAACTTTTGCAGCGCCAGATGAACAAGTATTTATGCTTGAAATTATGGGAGAAAGTATGATTGATGCAGGAATATTGGACAAGGACTATGTCATTGTGCGTCAGCAAAGCACCGCCAACAATGGGGATATTGTGGTCGCTATGACAGAGGAAGATGAAGCAACAGTGAAACGTTTTTATAAAGAAGATACGCACTTTAGATTACAGCCAGAGAACCCATCAATGGAATCGATTATTTTACAGAATGTAAGTATACTAGGTAAAGTAATTGGTGTATTTAGAAATATTCATTAAAAAAAGCCGGTATTTCATCAACTGCTGATGAGAACCGGCTTTTTTTTATGAGCAAGAATAAGCAAGAATACTTGAGCTTGGGAAGGAACCAAATGTAAAATACGGCCATATAAAGCCCGTTGTACGGCCAAAAGGCTGTGATGAAATTACATACATTAGAAATACTTGACCGTTTCTAAGGAACACAATGGTCCATCGTCTATTACACCCGGCTGCAAATTGAACAGTTTGTTGACCTCCACTGACACTTTGCCCTGAAATAAGTGGCAGCATACTTTGAGGCTGAGAGACTGCTTGCTGATACTGGGATATAATATGCTGCGGCGGAGCGGGCGG
The DNA here is from genome assembly GCF_037104745.1 of Bacillus sp. FJAT-53060. NCBI lineage: Bacteria > Bacillati > Bacillota > Bacilli > Caryophanales > Bacillaceae > Bacillus > Bacillus sp. FJAT-53060. Next base: position 19,830 of record NZ_JBAWSW010000030.1, on the reverse strand, counting down.
GGCTGATTGTGCGCCTGAACCTTGCCTTGGCCCAGTCGCTCCCCCTCCCATTGGTAAGCCAGAAAATCCTCCAACCTGAGGAATAGGAAGCGACGGCAAGCTTTGTACCTGCCTATCGTATGAGTACCCATTCCACATACCTTCATATGGATAATACATACTAAACACCACTTTCTTAGACATTCATCACGACAGTATATTCAATAATTAAAAAAGAGTGTTGAGTCTTCAAATAGAAATTTTTCAAAAGACGTTTTGTTCTCCTATAGAACGGTTAAATAATAATGAGGAAAAAAAATAAAAAATGAAAACTTTTTGTCTCCCTCAAACGTTATATAGACAGAAAGAAAAGAAATAAAAAACATTTAGATTTAACTCTTGTAATCCTGCTGTAATTATTGTAACATTTGTAACATAAGAAGTTTTCATTTAGAAAAGGAGGCAATTGCCTTGAAAAAATTATTTGTTTTATTAACTACTATTATGCTTATGATCTCTTTACAAACAACGACACTGGCCGCTTCCAAAAAATCCTCCACTTTGACAAATAAAGAAGCGTTACATATTGCCCTTGATGCAAGAGAACACTTTTGGAGTGCTATGTCAGGCTACAAAATTAATGAACATTCAGATTACAAATTAAAATCATTTACTTATAAAGACATGACTTACAACTATCTTTCAAAAACATTTGATACAAAGAAAAAACTAAACAGCTACCTATCTCAAGTTTTCACAAAAGATGCGATCACTCATGGTTTAAAAGACTATCAATTCATTGTTCATAAAGGCAAAATGGCTGTACCAGTTGGTGACGGAGACAACATGCTCAATTGGGAAAAAGCATCACCTAAACTCGTCTCTAAGAAAAATACAATATACACATATGAGTTCACAGTCCCAACGCTTGATGGACGCAAAGTAAAACGAACTGTAACTTATGAGAAAGTACAAAAGAATTGGAAAGTAACTAAAATTGACGCTGTGATCTAATTAAAAAACCAAGCCTGTGGGGACTGACTCCATAAAGTGAGACAAATAAAAACACCTTTAAGTTGAACATCGGGTATAGCATACCTGAAACCAATTTGGAGGTGTTTTTGTATGAAAAAAAGAGTTAGTTACCCCATCAACATAAAAGGTAGAGGCCATTCGAATGGAGTTAGAAGGCTGCATACTTCATATGCTTATCAAAAGGTCACTGCGATTGCTGATGGAAGTAAATATGTAGACATTCCTTTATTTTCCGCAAATATCTCAATCATCTTTTTAGGTCCTATGCCACTCAGTACAGCAATTGGAGGTGCAAGCATGAGCCATGCTGTCCAAAATAAGGTGTGTTTCCACTCATTTAATTTTGAAATGCGCTCTCTCCACCAACTTTATGATCATCCTAAAAGTCCAACTAAGGCAAATGGCAGCATCCAACTAATTTGACTCTCCAAAGGATTTATCTGTTGTCTGTCCTACCGCTCTTTTAATTTCGGATGCAGCTTATCGTCTTTTACTTGATGATGAGCGACCGTGTCTACCTCCCCTTTTTCGTTTGATGGAAAACACATCTACACAATCTTTTAAATTAATCATACCCGCAATCGACAAGAACAAAAATGCACTCATCACAAGCGGCTCATGCAGGGTCGTTTCTGGGGATAGAATCCCTATACAAAGCATGATGAGAAAAAAAATACTTTGAAAAGCAAATACATATTTCTTTGGAAGCTTAGGAATGAGCCATGATACGCCTAAAAGCGCATAAAACAATCGAAATCCGGTGCTATGATCAAAAGCAGAAGGTGAAAAAGGAATGATCGCTTGACATAGCCAGACGATAGCAAACAACAAACAAATTCCGTAATGGGCAAGTGTTCTCTCAAGCAGCAAACGGGGATGCGTGCCCTTTTCAAGCCACGTCTTTAATGCGCCAAAACTAAAGGCAGTCATAAAACCCATCATTGGCCGAAAAAAGAACCGGTCTCCCCATTTCCACCCTTTTCCTTCCTTTGTTTCATAATCAAATTGCGACTGAAACACAATGTGATCATTCGTTTTCATGTATTTCCAATACCCTCTGCCTTCTTTAATGAAGGACAAAGGATGTGACGATGTAAATTTGAGTGAGGATGCTCTTTCATTACGCTCATCCATCACGCTCGTTCGATACGCTCCTGTCCCTGTCACGCTGATGCCGAATCCAAGATGTTTCTCATACAAAAAGGATTGGGGTTGTTCATCTCTAGGTCCATTTAATGAAATGGTCGAAAATCGCAAATCCCATTGTTCATGAAGCTTTGGATTTTGCGTATACTCCCATACTTTTTCTATAGGTGCATGAATGGTTGTTTCCACATAAACAGGCTTTCTTTTCATCTGCCTCTACTCCTCAATGTGAATTATTTCACATAATAAGCATACCATGTTTCACAAAACTGTCAAATCTTTATTGGTTTTTTGTCAAAAATGTTATGATATGTTTCCACCTCCTTCATAATATCGGTTCGATACATAAAAAAGACCTGTCAATGAGACAGATCTTCTTGCTGCTTAATGCCTGCGATATAAATACGGACCGCATAGCTCACACTATCAAGCTGTTCTTTCCGTTGAAATCCCTTTTTGTTTGGAATATCTCCAAAGTCGTATTGATGGTATCAATATCACGATAAATGGTTCTCACGCTCACTCCATGAAGTTCAGCGAGGTCTTTGGCTTGTACTTGCTTCTTACTGATGAGGAGCATCACAATGGACAAAATGCGATCAATTTTCATGACTTTTCCTTTTTTTCATAAATGTAGGTTTTGATTTGATAAAAAAAGAAAGAATGGTAAAGATAAGTAACAGCAAGCATTCGTTTACATCCCTGCTCGTGCAGGAGGAGGTTGCATCATGACACATAACATGTGGCAGTTGTTCATGATCGGGATCATCATTTTGACATGGATCATCATTCGAATGAATCGAATGAGACGCTATCAGCTTGTGCGCCCGGTAAATCTTTTCATGAGAATGTATGTATTTGGTTTCACTGCCCTTATTCTCTTATCAGAAGGATGGCAAAATCACAGTATTTTTATCTATGCCACAATTGGCATGATCTTCGGAAGCAGTCTAGCCATTCACGCCTATGAGACGATCTGTATGAAAGTAGAAAATGGCCGGCTTTATGTCAAAACGAGTAAATGGATTGAGAGCTTCATTTTATGTTTGTTTTTATCTAGGCTTGCATTTAAATTGGTCGAGCTGACCAAACATGCGATCACAAAAATTGATATCGTTGAATTGTATCAGCATATTGTAAGTGATGATGCCCTGACCATGCTCAGCTTTTTCCTGCTAGATGCTTACTATATTGTTTACTCTTATCAAATGATGAAAGCTAGTAAAAGGTCAACTCATGTGCATCATACATAAAACCTTCCTATATGAAAGTAGGAAGGTTTTTTATCAATCATGCTGTGCATGGTGAATCATTTGTTCAAGCACTTCCATCACATGTTGATCTTCAGGGCTGTAAAAAATCGAGGTCCCTGCTCGTCTAGATTTCACGAGACGAAGGTTTTTTAAAAAGCGGAGCTGATGAGAAACAGTTGATTGCATAAGGTTCAGTGTTTCCGCTATATCATTCACCGAATGTTCACCTTGAGACAGCAGGTGCAGAATACGAATACGCGTCGGATCAGATAAGGCTTTAAAGGTTTGTGAGACAAGAAATAGACTTTCTTCGTCCAGCTCCATCCGTTCCTGTTCTTGATTTGTATTCAGTTCTTCCTTCATTTCACTTCACCTTTCTTGTCAGTCACACCACGACTTATTCTATGTATCATCATATACCAAAACGTTCGGCATGCAAAGCTTACAAACCTTTAGAAAAAAGATTTATTCAAATAGCATTGACACGTGGTAGCATTCTTTTTAAAATGAGCATTATTTATTCATTTTTTTAGAGGAGCTGATAGGCAAATTGACTGAAGAGCCAAGACTAAAACGCAGCCTGACTGTCTTTCCACTTGTTGTGATCGGGCTTGCTTATATGGACCCACTTGTCGTATTTGATTCATACGGCATTGTTGCTCAGCTGACGAAAGGACACGTAGCTGCAGCTTATATATTTACTTTACTTGCATTACTATTGACAGCGCTTAGCTATGGGAATATGGTGAAGGCTTTTCCAAAAGCAGGATCTGCATATACATACGCACAAAAAAGTATTCATCCTCACGTCGGCTTCCTTGTAGGCTGGACACTTTTGCTGGATTATTTATTTTTGCCTATGGTGAATTTTGCAATCGGAAGTGCTTATTTAACCGCAGCCTTTCCTGATGTACCTCATTACATTTGGATCATCATACTTGCTATCGCCATAACGACTGTCAATGTAATCGGTATTCGGCTCACAGCCAACATTACGGCGCTATTTGTCACCTTTCAGGTCATTGTCGCTGTCACATTTGTTGGGTTTATTATTTATGGACTCACACAAAACGCAGGCACCGGAGAATTATTGTCAGTCCGTCCGTTTTATTCGGCGAGCTTAGATCCGGCTCTTATTTTTTCAGGGGCGACCATTTTATGTTTTTCTTTTCTAGGATTTGATGCAATTTCAACAATGTCTGAGGAAACCATCAAGCCCAAAAAGACGATCCCTCTTGCGATTTTCTTAACGGTCGCCATTGGAGGTGTGCTTTTTACCCTTACTTCTTATTTCTTGCAGCAGGTGTTTCCAAATTTTCAGCAGTTCAAGCATCCCGATGCGGCCTCCCTTGAAATTGCGGAATTTGTGGGTGGCGCATTTCTCCACTCATTCTTTTTAGCTGGCACCATGGTCGCTGTGATCTCTTCCTCGTTATCGTCACACGCGAGTGCAGCAAGACTGTTATATGCGATGGGGAAAGACAAATCTTTACCGAAACGTTTTTTCGGTTATGTTCATCCGACATTAAAAACCCCTGTTTTTAATATTTTATTAATTGGTGTGTTCTCTTTATCCGCGGTCATCGGGGAGCTTGAGGTCATTTATTCGTTTATCAGCTTCGGCGCATTGATTGGATTCACTTTTGTGAACTTATCTGTTTTTGCGTACTATTTCGTGAAACAAAAACAAAGAGGTGTACTGAATACATTGAGATATGCAGTGATCCCTCTTTGCGGCACGGCCTTTTGTATTTGGCTTTTAACAAGCATCAGTACAAATGCATTAATTATTGGATTGGTCTGGCTCATTATCGGTTTTCTTTATTTTTGCTACAGGCTGAAAACAAGACCTGAATTTACGTTTGGGTATGACTGATAATAGGTTTTCACTTGGTATCCGATGCAGGATGTGTCATAATAATAAGGCTGTACTTCCCTTTTAAAAGCGGGGCAAAACAGGGGGAACTGACCTTGAAAAAGAGAAAAAAAGGATGTTTTGCCATTTCAGGCTGTTTCACGATTTTTCTGTTTGTTTTCGTATTAGCAGCCATTGTCATTTCCTTTAATCAAAAGGAGTTAAAAAAGCTGCCCATTGATACGGAATCAATTGTTTTGTCGAGACTGGATGATTACAAACCGCTGGTAGAAACAGAGTTAAGAGATCAAGATTTAGATCAATATACCGCGTTAATCCTCGGTATGATGTATCAAGAATCAAAAGGCAGAGGTGGAGATCCTATGCAATCCTCTGAATCTCTTGGTTTGAAACGAAACGAAATCAATGACCCTCAGAAAAGCATTAGACAAGGAGTCCATCATTTTTCGACCATGTACAAGCATGGAAAGAAAAAAGGCGTTGATTTGGAAACCATTATTCAAAGCTATAACATGGGAATCGGCTATATTGATTTTGTTGCAAAAAACGGGGGAAAACATTCCGAGAAATTGGCAAAGCAATACTCTAATAAGCAAGTGAAACAAAACCCAAAAGTCTATACGTGCGGGGGCAACAAAGATAACTTCCGCTATCCGTATTGCTACGGTGATTTCACTTATGCTGAAAAAGTAAAAGAAAAAACGAAAACAGTTGAAGAAAAGATGAAATTGGCTTCATCATTCACACCATCACAGTAAAAAAAGCACTTCCATTTGAAAGTGCTTCAGATTGTTGAGAAAGAGCTAAAGTGATTTTTGTTTTTAGCTCTTTCTTTTCACGTTTTTGAAACCCTAGAGGTATAGCAAAGACGAGTACCGGAGCAGAGAGCAAATGCCAGGTTTGTCGACACGCTGAGCACCTGCCGTTTGGGAGGTGCTTTTTCATTTATTAATGTTCCTTACCGATTTCTGGAAGAATCGTTTTTGCTAAAAGCTTATCCATTTCCTCATATTCATCATAATGAATCGTGTCGTACAGCTCTTTTCTCGTTTGCATGTCCTTCAGCATTCCCTGTTGCGTTCCCTTTTCAATGATTTCTGTAAATAAACGCTCATACGCTTTTGCAGCAACTCTGAGTGATGACACAGGGTAAATGACCATTTGAAAGCCAAAAACGGAAAATTCATCTTTATGATAATAAGGCGTCTTTCCAAACTCCGTCATGTTTGCTAGCAGCGCCCCTTTTATATAGTTTGAAGCATGCATGAAGTCTTCTGCTGTGATGAGCGCCTCAGGAAAAATGGCATCAGCTCCTGCTTCTATATACAAATTGGAACGATGAATGACATCCTCCATTCCATTTACGGACTTTGCATCGGTTCTAGCAATGACTAGAAGCGATGGTGTCGCTTGTTTGATGGCTTTGATTTTCGCGATCATCTCTTCTACAGGAACTAGTGACTTCCCGTTTAAATGCCCACATTTTTTCGGCATTTGCTGGTCTTCAATTTGAACAGCCGCTACCTTACTCTCAACCATTTCTTTTGCCGCCCTTGCTGCATTTAATACACCGCCATAGCCAGTGTCCATATCCACCAAAAGAGGTAACTGAGAAGCTCGAACGATTTCCTTTGCTTTTTCAGCCATTTCCGTTGAATGGATCATGCCGAGGTCAGGAAGTCCTTTGCTGGCACAAAAAGCAGCACCTGATAAATAAAGCCCTTGAAAGCCCATTTTTTTTGCATAGAGCGCAGACATTCCATCGTGAACGCCTGGGATTTGAAATAAAGCGGATTTGTTCATTTGCTCTTTAAAGGCTGCGGCTAATTCAGCTTGACTCGTTTCATCATTCACGATCCACACGCTAGTTCCCCCTTATATCACGAATAAGTCCATAAATGCTGGTACTGTCGTTGTTTTTAATTGATTTGGATTTTGACAAAGTGACACAATTTGATCTCTTTGTTTTTGTGGGAATCTTATTTTCAAATGATACGCCCATTTCTTTTCAAGCAGCGGAATGCCTTCCTGCCTTCTTCTGCGATGACCAAGCGGATACTCAATCTCTATCCTGTCTGTCATGGTCCCATCTTTAAAGAAGATTTGAACACAGTTTGCAATGGATCTCTTTTTCGGATCTAAATAGTCCTCTGTATAACGTTTATCTTCTTTGACAACCATTTGATCACGCAAACGATCAATGACCGGATTTTGCGCAATTTCTTCTTCATAATGATCAGCTGTAAGCTCACCATAGATTAGCCCAATGGCTGTAATATATTGTAAGCAATGATCACGGTCTGCTGGATTGTAAAGCGGCCCTTTCTTGTCAATAATCCGAATCGCTGATTCATGTGTGGTTATCTCCACCCGGTCGATTTCATCTAATCGATCTTTGACAGCGTCATGTAGCATCACGGCAGCCTCCGCGGCAGTTTGTGCATGAAATTCAGCAGGGTATGCAATCTTAAAGAGTACATTTTCTATGACATATGATCCAAGCGGCTGAGCGAGTGTGAGTGGTTTCCCCTTCATTAACACATCTTCAAATCCCCACTTTTCTGCACTTAGCGGCGTTTGATAGCCCATTTCCCCCTTCAATGTCATCATCGCCAGTCTTACCGCGCGGCTTGTTGCATCACCTGCTGCCCATGATTTCCTTGATCCTGTGTTCGGGGCATGACGATACGTTCTAAGCGGGGAATTATCAACAAAGGCTTGTGATATAACATGCTGCACTTCTTCCTTCGTTCCGCCAAGCATGGCGCAAACCACTGCACTTGAAGCCACCTTGACAAATAGAACATGATCCAAGCCATTTCGATTCAGACAATTTTTTAAAGCAAGCACACCTTGTATTTCATGTGCCTTCACAATCGCATGCAGTACGTCATTCATCGTGAGCGGCTCTTCTCCGTTTGCAAGCCTCGTTCTGCTTATATAATCACTTACAGCTAATATCCCGCCAAGGTTATCAGACGGATGGCCCCACTCCTGCGCAAGCCACGTGTCATTATAATCTAGCCAGCGAATCATACATCCTATATTAAAAGCCGCTTGAACTGGATCTAACACAAACGAAGTGCCAGGCACTCTTGCCCCGTTCGGCACGACTGTTCCAGGTACGATTGGTCCAAGGTGCTTCGTGCATTCTGGGAAATTCAGCGCCAGCATTCCGCAGCCGAGCGTGTCCATGAGTACATATCGTGCTGTTTCAATTGCCTCTTTGCTCGTAATGTCTCCGTCTACGGCATAGGCTGCGATTTCTTCTAAGAGCTGATCCGTTTGATTGGCTACTGCTGTTTTCTTCATGTTCATTCCCCCGTTTTTCCATCATCATTTAAGAGTTTTAATCCTCTTGGCCCTAAATACCGAACTCTCGGTCTAAAAATACGATTGTGCAAATGTTGCTCAATCACATGGGCAGCTAATCCGCTTGCTCTCGCAGCAAAGAAAATCGGTGTGTAAAGTGAAATAGGAACCCCAAGCACGTAATATATAGGTGCCGCATAATAATCAAGATTCGGATAGAGATTTTTCTTCTCTTTCATGTATGCCTCACCTGCTACACACATGTCATACAGCGTTGTATCTCCTTTTGATTCCGTAAGCGTTTTTAACGATCGTTTTAAAAGAGCAGCTCTCGGGTCCATTTTTCTCATGTATACCCGGTGGCCAAAGCCCATCATTTTTTCTTTTGCGGCTAATTTTCGTTCAATGAGTGCAAGAAAACCTTCTGTCGTTTTTCCTTCGAGAAGCATGTGCATGACTGCTTCATTCGCTCCCCCGTGTAAATCCCCTTTTAATGAGGAAATCGCTCCAGTAAAAGCGCCGTACATATCAGAATGCGTGGAAGCAATAACTCTGGCAGCGAACGTCGAATTCGGCAGCTCATGCTCACTATATAGCGTGAGCGTTTGGTCAAAAGCGGTGATTTCGTCTTGTGTCGGAGTGCGGCCAGTGAGCATAGCTAAAAAGTTTTCAGTGTAGGATTTGGTCTGATCTGGAGAAATGGTGGCATCTTTTCCGAGAATATGATAGCTTCCAGCAACAATGGCTGGCAGCTGGCTTAGTAATCGAACTGCACGCAATTTTTGGCACGCTTCTGTTCGATTATGCAATGCTTCATCGTACCCTGCAAGAGCAGATAAGCAAGTTCTCATGGCATCCATCGGGTGAGTGGTTTTTGGCAGCTTTGTCAAAATGGTTTGAATGGTTGGATGTAAGTTTGTTTGTGAGGAAATGTCTTGCTTGAATTGGTGATATTCCATTGCATCTGGTAATCTTCCATAAATGAGCAGATAGGCTGTTTCTAGGTATGTCTTGTTTTGTGCCAACTCAATGAGGTCATAACCACGAATCACAATTTCTTCTTGCTGCACATCTAAGTACGAAATTGACGTTTCGCTTGCCACAATGTCTTCAAGCCCCGGTTTATACTGCAATTGTTCAGTCATCATATAACCCCCGTTTCGTTCAATTGTTGTTCTCCAAACGAGCAAACGGCCAGAAATGATGTGATTCTATGATGGGAAGATACCGTGCAAGTCGGATACCCAATTTCCATTTTATCCAAAGCACTTCATCTTGTAAATAAAAGAACGTATGTCCAGTTGGACATACGTTAGCTGTAGTATGGAGAAATCATGATATACACAATGACGCCAGTTAGACTGACATAGAGCCAAAGCGGCATTGTCCAGCGGGCAATTTTACGATGACGCTCGACTTGCATCTGTGCGCCTCTAAATAGTGTAATTAGTGCAAGCGGTACAATGACGGCAGATAACACGATATGTGTGATTAAAATAAAGAAGTAGATCGGGCGAATGATCCCTTCTCCCCCGAAGTGTGTATCAGCTGCCATTGAATGATACGTCACATACGAAATTAAAAAGACAAGTGTTGTTGAAAAAGCGGCAAAGATAAATCGTCTATGCGCTTTAATGTTCTTTTGTTTAATCATAATGAGCGCTGACAGTAAAAAGATAAACGTAAAGCTGTTCATCACGGCATTCAATAATGGCAGAAATGTAATATCCAGATGAGCAAATTTATCTGTTTTTGGCATGAAAAATAATAAAGCAATTAATCCGTTTATGGCAATTGTTAAGAAGACAACAATGCCGGTAAAATTTTTCGTTTTTTGATTCTGTTCGTTCATGTTTGAAAACCTCTCTTTATTAGTTCCGACTAAGTGTATGTTATTTAACTTTCTCTATAAAGTCAATGAATTCACTATCTTCGTCGAATTTTAGACAAACTTGCCCATTGTCAGCCTTCTAGTGACTTGAAAGATCCAGCCACTTCCTTTAAAATGGGAATTTGTGTGGTTTTTATGATCGATTCTAAGAAAGGGGCAATGGACTTGTCAATCTTACAAGAAACAACCAAAGATGTGAAGACATTAGAGCAAGAATTACAGCAATTGCAGTTCCAAATGTATCGGATGCAAGAAAATATGATAGATATTTCGCGAAAAGATCATTGGAATTGATCAATCCAAAGAAGATGAGTGGATGATCGTCTCCACCATTGAAATTGCTGATACATGTAAGATCATGTTAAGCGATTGTGAAAAAGCTTTTCGCGGACAATCTGATTTTTCCTTAATTGCTGAATATCCTGAAGAAGGAAAGATTCATATCGCCGATATTAAAGGCCCGCCAGATAATGGTTACGGCTCAATATGTAAGGTGCATTTAAAAGAAATCGCAAGAGATCAGAACATTCCAGTGATTACTGGTGATCTCGTCAAAAGAGACTGGAATCACGTCGATCTCTTGATTCATTTTTATGAAAAACACCATTTTGATGTTCAAATCAATTGGAAAGAACAGAATGGAGAAATTTATTGGGTGGACAGCTAACAACGAAAACCAACGTTTATCATGACGTATACGCTGGTTTTTGTCGAAAATGCAATTTTTTCAGAAAAATATGTGTTTTTTTGACCAAAAAAGGGTACAATAAAAGCATCAGGCCGCCACCTGATGCTTTCTTCCAAAAAACAGTAGATTACTAGTTAAATACTTTCACTTTGACTGATTTTACGCCCCAATTTTTTGCTTGGGATTTGCTTGGTAGGTGTACATCAATTTTGTTACCTTTAATTGCGCCGCCAGTATCTGCTGCTATGGCTTCACCGTAGCCTTCAACATAAACCTTACTTCCTAATGGAATGACATTAGGATCTACTGCAATGACTTTTGCATTCGGGTTTTTGTTTAAGTTTACCCCTGTTGCAGTGATACCTGAGATACCACCATCATTTGCTGTATAAGCCGTAGCCGTTACAGTCATTTCTTTTTGTACACTTTGAATAGCAGAAGATGATTCTGCTTTAGCTGTTACCTTCTTAGGAGCAGCTTTTTTCTTTGTTTGCTCTTTTTGGACAGGTTCCTGTTTTTGAACAGGCTCTGAGCTTACCGGAGCAGAGCTTTGACCAGCAACACTTAGTGTTGAACCAATCATTATTATATCTGAGTTTAAGTTATTCCAAGACTTAAGATCGCTAATTGAGACATTGAATTTTTGAGCAATTTTCCAGAGGCTGTCCCCCTTCTGGACTTTGTACTGCTCCTGAGCTTTCTCTTTTGAAGAGATTGTCAATTTATCACCTACGTAGATCATGTCTGTAGATAAATTGTTCCAACCTTTTAGGTCCTTAAGAGACACATCATTTTTCTGTGAAATACCCCAAAGTGTATCACCTTTTTGTACAGTGATTTCCTTTGCAGAAGCTTGCTGCGTTCCGATTGCTGTTGATGAGATTGCTGCAACCGCAATCAAGGACATAATAGTCTTCTTCATAAAGTAAATCCTCCCTTGTTAGCTTTTTATGGCGGCTAACGAGTGCTATCGTAACATATGTAAATGTCATTTCAATAACAAAACGATATGTTTTAGATTACAGTTCCTTTACATGAAACATCTCTCTCCTTTGGTAAATCAGACTACTAAACAGCCCAATCCCTTGTCACATCAAGGTTTTAAAAGGATGGAAAACAACCTAATGAAAATGTGTCTAAGCGCAGCAAAAAAATATTTTTCCTCTCTTTATTTTTTCTCTTTTTCTATAAATAAACGAATTTCTTCTAAGAAAACATCCACGTATTTCTCTCTTTTTTGTTCTCCGACACCCTTAATATTGAGAAGTTCTTCTTCCGTTTTAGGCTCCATTGCTTTAATGTTTGATCAGAAATTACAACAAATGCGGAACGCCCTGCTCTTTCGCTAAATTCATTTCTCACCACTCTCAATGGCCTCTGGCTTGATCGCCTGCTTTTTATATACAGCCTCTTGTCCAACTAGCACTTTCTTTAATTGTCGTTTCATTCAACCATATGTCGGAAGCCTGTCAAAACGAAGCTCAAGCACTTTTTTTGTTTTTAGAGCCTGCCAGTACTAGGAAATCATCATTTTACCAAATCGTTCGTTGCAGACACTGCTGCGTTCCTTCCAATCGATTCAATGGCTTGTTTCTGTCCTCGCCTAAAGCCATCAAAGCCATTTCTGCTTGTTCTAACATCCCATTCCCTCTCCGTCATTTGTTTTGTCTATTTTGCATTCGTGCATTCACATTAGGTCTGTTCAATTTCGTAGATTGGGCAAAATAAAAAGCCATTTCCCAAAATGGAAAATGGCTTGAATCATCCTAGAAAAGCTGCGGATGCCGTAATCTAAGTAAGAAAGTTTTAAACCACCACTCCTCAAAGTGGGTGTTTGCAGAAACGTTCCTGTCTTCCTCTCAAAGGAGGCTTGACATTCCAGCTTCGATATAAAACTCCCTATTACAGCTTAAAGGTTAAAACTTCATTAATATTACGCGCATCGCAACCTTTGTACTATACTACACGAAAGTTTATTAAATTTCAAGATATGTTTTTTCTATAAAATGCTCATGTATACTAAGAAATTTGTCCATTCATAAACAAGAAAACATTATTCTGAAAAAATTTAACTTCCTCTCATCATACTATTTCTCCTTATCTAAATCAACACCCTGCTCTTCCTCCAATCTTTCGTACGTATCTGAATGCATCTGATTTATTGTTTCTCTATTTGTTAAATCACGTATTTGATCGGAGAATGATCGATCGAATTCATTCGGCTCTTGATCGGTTTCTTCGTTTTTCTTTAACGTATATACGGTGCTGCTTTTATACATTCATATGGTATGTCTTGTCCTATTTTCTCACATATCCCATATGTGCCGCACTAATTTCACCTTCAAGCTGATCCTTGATCCAGCGTTTGTTCTGTCATGCGGTCTAGATAAATGCTCCCGTGATCACCGATATGATTCCCAACACCGTTTGGACTCTTCTTTCTTTTTTGATCCTTTGACATCCTTTTTTAATTGAAGCGGCCATCCTTTTTTTAAAAATTGCGAATGACAAGTCTTCCTGGCAGACAGAAAAAAGCCTTTCCTCTTCTATAATAGGAAAAGCTCAAGAATGTGCGATGTATGAAAATAAGAACGAAAAATAAGAAAAGTGCATGTGATTTATGTAATCGCAAAGTTAATCAGCATAGATGTTTTGTTAAAATGGCTTGCACATCGCTCAAATCTGTATCTTTAGAAAAATCGAGTTCAAATACTTTTGAGCTTGTGACAAGCAGCATACCTGTATCCTGATCAAACACGCCAGCTTCTTGAATGGCAAAAATTTCAATTGATCGATACGGCAAGGAGACTCTGACTTTCTTTTTAGAAAATACGCGGTTATCGCCAAAGATCAGTCGTTTATTGGTGAAACAAATTTGGTCGTGACGCAGTCTGTAAACAGCCTCAATCCTCTCACCTTCAATTAATAAGGATTCGAATTTTTTATGATCATTTTGTTTACTGATAGAAAAAATACCCATGCAAATCCCCTCTTCCTGCATCAAATTCCTTTATGACAAAACGGCCACACCGCTCTGTGGGTACGTTTTATTCTCACTTATAGACTACGCTATAAATGATCGTTATTCCATTACGAATAGATTAAATTTCATTTACCTTTTTCTTTTGGATTCGATGCTCTTTCATCTACTTATTTAGACTGTTAAAACAGGAAAAAAGTTTCAGTTCTTTTCAAGAAAAAATGCTTGATCATCCTATTATAATCACCCATAAAAAAACAGTGATTGTTCAAAATCACTGTTTTAGATGGCTATTCATCTTTTGGGGTATCAATCGTGCCCTCGGCATACACATCAGAAATCTGCTCAAGCGTGATCGCCATATCAGCGTCTTCGTTATCATGCCAAGCATTTTTATTTTTCTGCTCGTCTGGTTGCTGTTTTTTCATCATCATCACCCTTTACTGTTTTTCTTAGTATGAGTGATGATCATTAAAATCATTCAGCAGATAAATCTTCGAAATACTCTTTGTAATACCCGCCTACTTTACCGGTATTATCAACCACAAAGAGGAATTCCTCTGTTTCATTTTTCACTTCATATGTGTTTCCAACCGTTAGAGTGCGGTTGACCATATATTTTTTTGCGTTCGTATGTACACATTTTACTTGTTTTAACGTTTTAGCCGTTTGCCTGTTTAGATGGATCATGATATAAAAACTCCTTTTTTCATCTATATATTTATTGTAGCCAATTTTTTGTGAAATGCAATGAGTGTTATGGATTGCTTTCAAACATATCGTGTAATAAGATAAATATATACGTTTACATATGTGGCGTATAAAGATTCAATTGCTTCACGTCCACTTTTTCCACCTAGAACTCGCAGAACAACCTATATCTTTAAGGAGGTTTGTTTATTTATGAGCTCTACAACACTTCAAATCAGTTCAAAACTCGAATCTTTTCTCCAAGGGACAAAAAAACTCTACATTAACGGTCAATTTGTTACAAGTCACGATAACAAAACTTTTTCTACTCCTAACCCAGCTACAGGAGAAACCCTTATAGAAGTATATGAAGCGGGTGCGAAAGACATTGATGAGGCAGTGAAAGCTGCTAAAAAAGCCTTTCATGGTCCTTGGCGTTCTAAGTCTGCCGCTGAACGCGCCCGCCTGATGTTTAAGCTTGCAGATTTAATGGAAGAAAACCAAGAAGAGCTTGCTCAGCTTGAAACACTAGATAACGGAAAACCGATTAATGAAACAACGAATGCCGATATTCCTCTCGCCATTGAGCACATGCGATATTACGCGGGCTGGACTACGAAAATGACTGGACAAACCATTCCTGTCAGTCAGGGATATTTTAATTATACCCGGCATGAGCCTGTTGGTGTTGTGGGACAAATCATTCCTTGGAACTTCCCCCTTCTCATGGCGATGTGGAAAATGGGTGCTGCACTAGCTACAGGGTGCACCATTGTTTTAAAGCCGGCTGAACAAACACCACTCTCCGCTCTTTACTTAGCTGATCTAGTGAATCAGGCTGGATTCCCAGAAGGCGTTATTAACATCGTGCCTGGATTCGGTGAAACAGCCGGGGAAGCATTAACCGATCACCCGGATGTCAACAAACTAGCCTTCACAGGGTCAACAAGTGTTGGGAAATTAATTATGGAGAAAGCGGCTAAATCCATTAAGCGTGTCACACTAGAACTTGGCGGAAAATCGCCAAATATTATTTTACCAGATGCTGATTTAAAGAAAGCCATTCCAGGTGCTTTAAATGGCGTTATGTTTAACCAAGGCCAGGTGTGCTGTGCAGGATCGAGAGTCTTTGTTCACCGAAGCCAATACGATGAAGTGGTCGATCAAATGGCGAAATATGCGACATCATTAAAGCAAGGCGCTGGTCTTCATCAGGATACTCAAATCGGACCTCTTGTCAGTAAGGAGCAGCAAGAACTTGTGTTAGGCTATATCAAAAAAGGTAAATCAGAGGGGGCAACAGCCGTTGTCGGCGGCGATTGCCCTTATGAGGCCGGCTATTTCGTCTCCCCTACTGTTTTTAAAGATGTAGAGGATGAGATGACAATCGCTAAGGAAGAGATTTTCGGACCTGTACTATCTGCTATTCCTTACGATTCCATTGATGAAGTTGTCGAACGGGCCAATCAATCTGATTACGGATTAGCTGCGGGACTATGGACAGAAAATCTAAAGCATGCCCATGATATCGCTGCACGTCTTGAAGCAGGGACGATTTGGGTCAACTGCTATAATGTCTTTGATGCCGCCTCCCCGTTTGGCGGATATAAACAGTCAGGGCTTGGCAGAGAAATGGGATCATACGCCCTGAACAACTATACAGAAGTCAAAAGTGTGTGGATCAATCTACAAGACTAATGCTGCAAAGAAAGCCGATGACGATGGACTGACTCCATAAAGTGAGACAAATAAAAACACCTTTAAGTTGAACATCGGGTATAGCATACCTGAAAACAATTTGGAGGTGTTTTTGTATGAAAAAAAGAGTTAATTACCCCATCAACATAAAAGGTAGAGGCTAATCGAATGAAATTAGCTCGGACTTCGACAAAAGAGTTACAACAACTGACTGTAATAAAGGTATTTTGAACCCTGTCTCAAAAATGGTGGTCAGTCCCCGATGTTATTGGCTTTTTTGTTATGGCATGTGACAGGCAGGCTTCTGAATATAGTGGTAAAGGAAAGGAGAAAGGCCGAAATGCAGGATTTCACAACGAGAGTAAACGAGTATATTGAACAATTACACATCCAAGTAGAACGCAGGCAAAGAGAAGATGGCGCCTTTATTTTCTGCTTTGAAGGCCCCATGATGACAAATGCATTTTTGATTATGCTGTTAAAGGCCGTCGGCGATCCTGATCAGGCATTGATCCATCAATTGGCAGAAGCTATTCGCGCGAAGCAACATGAGGATGGTTCCTTTTCCTTGTATCACGATCAAACGGGACATGTAACAGCAACAGTGCAAGGTTATTGCGGGATGCTCGCTTCTGGCAGATTCCAAAAAGACGAACCTCATATGGAAAAAGCAGCACAATATATTCGATCAAAAGGTGGATTAAAAAACGTTCATTTTATGACAAAGTGGATGCTCGCCGTCAATGGCATGCACCCTTGGCCCTACTTCTATGCACCACTTTCTTTTTTACTCATCCCTACGTCCTTTCCGCTCCACTTCTATCACCTTAGTGCGTATGCAAGAATTCATTTTGTCCCAATGATGATTGCACTGAACAAGCGGTATACCTCTCATACAAAATTTCCATCCTTAGCACATCTCGATGCCCACATGTCTCAAAATCCATTTGACTGGTTTATGGCGAGAGAAGAACGTTCAACTCATCACTTTCTAACGTATATGCGATCATATGTCGCCTTAGATAGCCGTCTAGACTTTTTCGGGTATGAAGCGGCAAAACGATATATGTTTGATCGTCTTGAAAAAGATGGCACACTATACAGCTACTTAAGTGCGACAATCTTTATGGTCTATGCGTTGATGAGCCTTGGTTACTCCCCGGGACATCATCTCATCCAAAAGGCGGTCAAAGGCATGAAAAAGCTCGTCACCTACTGTCAAGGCGAGATGTATGCTGAGAATTCCACATCCACTGTTTGGGATACAGCACTTGTCAGCTATGCTTCTCAAAAAGCAGGCAGAAAACGAGAAGATCCCGTTATCACAAAGTCGTTCACATACTTGCTGAATCGGCAGCAAATGAAGAAAGCGGATTGGGCGATTCATAACCGGCATGCCGCTCCGGGTGGCTTTGGTTTTTCACATATTAATACGAATAATCCTGATTGTGATGATACCCAAATTGTGTTAAAAGCAATCCCTAAACCATACGCTCAGGTTCAATGGAAGCGAGGATTTGAGTGGCTTCTTTCCATGCAAAACCGTGATGGCGGCTTTTCTGCTTTTGAAAAAAATCAGGATCACTTTTTGCTTCGTCATCTTCCGCTTGAATCTGCAGAGGATGCGGCCATTGATCCATCTACTCCCGATATTACAGGCCGCGTGCTTCATCTAATTGGTGTAGAGGAGAAAAACACTGATTCTCCATCTATTGTCAGGCAAAAAGATCGATGTGTGAAATGGCTCCTTGACCATCAAGAGAAAAACGGATCATGGTTTGGCAGATGGGGCGTTTGTTATATTTATGGAACCTGGGCAGCGTTAACAGGACTCAAAGCTGCTGGCATCCCTTACTCGCACCCTGCCGTTCAAAAAGCGTGCCGTTTCTTAAAACAGATTCAACGAGAGGATGGCAGCTTCGGAGAATCATGCAAAAGTGCAGAGGTGAAAACTTATGTGCCTCTATCGTTTGGTACAGTTGTTCAAACCGCTTGGGCAGCAGAGGCCCTCCTGCAATATGAGAAGCCAGATGACAAAGCGATTTTAAAAGCCATCGCATTTTTAGTAAATCATCAGCATACGGAAGAAGCCTTGCACTATCCAGTAGGCATTGGACTTCCAAAGCAATTTTACATCACATACCATAGCTATCCATTCGTGTTTCCGATGATGGCTTGTTCCACATTTTTAGAAGAAATGAGGCGTATGAATGAATAAGGAAGAATATCGGGTGCACCTCAAAGATTGGGTTACTTCTATTCAAAACGTGTCTCAAGATGAAAAACTCCGCCGGAAAGCAGAAAATTTATTGTTAAAAATGGATGATGACCGTTCGAGTGAACAAGAGTGGTACGAACTAGCCGAAAGTATTGCAGATGATATGAAAGAACATGAAGCATTGCGAGATGTAGCAGCTGGAGGTCACAAATTGCCTCCCCTCCCTTATCGGTATGAAGCACTAGAACCTTATATTTCAAAAGAGATTATGTATTTGCACCATCAAAAGCATCATCAATCATATGTCGATGGTCTGAATGAAGCTGAGCTTGCGTTAAAAAAAGCAAGAAGAACGAATGATTTTAAGATGATCAAGCATTGGGAACGTGAACTTGCCTTTCATGGAGCGGGACATTATTTACATTGTATCTTTTGGTTTTCCATGGGTCCTTCAGGAAAAAGAAAGCCTACTGGTCAATTGCTCCGTCTCATTGAGCATTCGTTTGACAGCTATGAGGCGTTCAAATCACATTTTTCAGCAGCTGCCAAACAAGTAGAAGGTGTCGGGTGGGCGATCCTTGTATGGGCGCCACGGTCACAGCGTTTAGAAATTTTACAGGCAGAACGCCATCAATTTTTATCGCAATGGGATGTCATTCCTCTTCTTGCCCTTGATGTATGGGAGCATGCATACTATTTACAGTATCGAAATGAAAAGGCACAATATGTAGACTTGTGGTGGAATGTAGTCGACTGGCGTGAACCGGAAGCAAGACTAAAGCAATCTCAATAAGTCAAATGGACACCTTTTTGAGAACATACTCCATCTAGGCAAATGCCTATGTGAAGTGACCCCCTTAAGTTAGACACGGTATTTATTAGACAGCTTTCGAGGCATGAGTTCGATATTGTATCGGACTCATGCCTTTTAGTTTCGTCTTTATACGTGTGTGATTGTAGTAATCAATATATTGTTCAAGTTCTTGCTTGAAGTGTTCGATGTCCTCAAATTCTTTTAGGTATAGAAATTCAGACTTTAAGATACCGAAGAAGTTCTCGATAAC
>NZ_JBAWSW010000029.1:0-35872 GCF_037104745.1 Bacillus sp. FJAT-53060 | reverse complement strand
AAAGCCACTACTTCTAATTGATTTCTTCTCTCTTCTTCACGTTTCGATAACATGTTCATCCCCCGCAGAATTGTGTTATTACCCTTATTATACAAAAAAGCTTGTAGACTTTGTCTACAAGCTGAAACAGCTTTCTTTATGAAAGCTGTTTTGGAAATGACCCGTACGGGATTCGAACCCGTGTTACCGCCGTGAAAGGGCGGTGTCTTAACCGCTTGACCAACGGGCCTTGTTTTTCGTTCTACTTAAAAGGATAGCGGCGGAGGGGATCGAACCCCCGACCTCACGGGTATGAACCGTACGCTCTAGCCAGCTGAGCTACACCGCCATAATTGAAAATGCGCTAAGAAGCACAAGAACTATAATACAAAGGATTCGCTTGTCCGTCAATAGAAAGTTTTAAATTAAATGATGAAATCTCAAAAAAACATCGTGTCAGTACAGGAAAAAAACAGATGCTTTCAGCGTGTAGACAAACCCTCGCATTCGTTGTCAGCCCTGCGTGCTGGTGCTCACGAATCTAAAATTTGCTCCGCTCCAGTACTCGTCCTTCCTAGACTTCAAAGGTTTTCAATCACGCTGAAAAGAAGACAAAGGGCTTAAAATAAAGATCATTTTAGCCCTTTGTCAACAATCTAAAAACACCCGCTGAAAAGAAGATGCTTTGTTGTGATAGATATATAGAAAGCAGCAACAAGTTAACCTCTTCTTGCTCCGCGCCCCCCACGTTTTGATTCCGTGTTACGTTTTAAAGATGTTAAGCGATCTTCGCTATCTTTTAAGAATTTGTTCATTTTTTGCTCAAACGATTCCTTCGGACGGAAATCATTTCTGCTTGGTCTTGATTGTTGTTGAGGACGATCTTTTGCTTTTTTAATGGACAAGCCGATTTTACCGTCTTTTTCAACGTTAATCACTTTCACTTCAACTTGTTCACCGACTTTTAAATGCTCATTAATATCTTTTACATAGTTATCGGCTACTTCACTGATATGAACGAGACCAGTTGAACCGCCTGGCAACTCCACAAAAGCTCCAAAATTTGTAATGCCCGTAACTTTCCCTTGTAACTTGCTGCCAACTTCAATCGACATAAAAAAAGTGCTCCTCCTTAGACTTATAAAAAAATCTCATTTGTTCAATTATACATAAACTGAATTTTAAGTGTCAACAAGGCTAATCGCTCTTATTGCCCACATCAAAGATTTTTTCGCCTTTTTTGGACAAATAATAGTCCCGTCGTGCCAGTTCGAGTACGTATTCCTTGCTTTTCAGCTTCTTGATTTCATCAGAAATATCTTCCTGCTTAGTTTGTAATTGCTTCAATTCTTTTTCGAGCGCGACCTTTTTCTCTTCTTTTTCCTTTAATGCGGACGATTGAGACCAGAGGGCACTAGTCACCAAGACAACAAACATGAGCACGATCACACCAAACACGGTAAGCCTTCTAAGGAGTCCACGGCGTTTGCGTTTTAAGCGCTGTGCTTGCTGTTCCATTTGTTTTTGGTAATCGTTTTGAATTTGTGTGATATTTCTTTTTCTCTCGTTCAAGGATGAAGGCCTCCTCTCTTACTTTGTCCAGAATTGTTTCCATTTCGTTTTGATGGTACGGGATAATTTCTTGGTCCCTTGTAAAATTCCTGCTCCTTTTGAGAAAAACAATCTAACTGATGTTCGCCATTTTTCGGGAATCCGATGAATAATGGTCACATTGAGTAACCAGATGAGCGGATAACAAACAATCGATAGCACCTTCCACACGAGTCGAAACGTAAAACGAACAATACGTAAGAACGATTGGAGCAAGAACAGAATAGCACTTATGATCAATTTGACAATCCAGCGGATCGGCTGGAAGACAATGGACATGACCAGTCTTTTAAGGACTAGAACGGCCTTGTATATACACGTGATGATGAACTTCAGAATTTTGATATATAGCTGTTTCATCAATGCCTGATACATTGAGAAACCTAAAGCAACAGCTAGAAAAATATAAAGCCTGAATTCTCCCTCGTTTGTTAGCAGCAGCACATAAAAGAATAAGAGACCTTGCACCATCCAAAAAAGGAGATCGTGAATGACTAGGAACCATCTTGATGTTTTTTCCCGGTTCACAAACAGCTTGTACGTATCAAGCGATGCGCCCAGCCAGATGCCCATCGCCGCCATCGAAAGCATCGTATAAAACTGGACTGTCAGTGTCATTTAAACAGCTTGCTAAAAAATCCTTTAGCCTTCTCCCCATGCTGCTCATCTACATAAATTAAGTCAAAGACACGACCTTTGATGGACACAACGCCTTTTTCTACGTCTAAATTTTTCATTTGTAGATTTTCTCCGCGGATGGCTAGAATCCCCATTACCGTCTCAAGCAGAAATTCTTCACTATCAAAGCTTTCTACCTGCTTGACGCCGGTAATATCTAAATGCTTTCTGTTTCGCATTGTGACATTGTGCTCTGCTTCTGATGACAGCTTCGTGCCTTGAGGTTGATTATAATATTGATTCATTTATACATCCCCCATATCTCATACTTGCAATGTTACTGCATTGTATGTGATAGGAGGGTCTTTTAGAACAAGCCCTATTCTGCTGTTTTTTCTTCTTTCAGCACGGTATACATGCCAGCAGCTTCTTCTTTTTTCGTGGTGTCCTTTAACTCGTTGACTTGTATGGTCACAAGTTTTTGACCAAAGCGAATTTGAAGCTCGTCTCCTTCTTCCACGTCAGAGCTGGCTTTTGCCTGTGTTCCATTAATTGAAATTCTTCCTTGATCGGCTACTTCTTTCGCCAATGTTCTTCTTTTAATTAAACGAGAAACTTTTAAAAATTTATCTAGTCTCATGTGTGTTCACCTCTTTCTATGCGTTTGGCATCGTTCCACAGATCATCCATTTCCTCTAGTGTCATGTCCTCTAGTGAACGTCCCATACCCTTTGCTTTTTGTTCTATATGCTGAAAGCGCCGCATAAATTTTGTGTTTGCGGAAGAGAGGGCTGTTTCAGGCTCTAGCTGATAGAACCTGCCTATGTTGACGAGAACAAACAAAATATCCCCAAATTCATCTTTCATTTGCTTTGTTGCACCTTCGTCCGTCATCTCTTCCACTTCAACGAGGAATTCCTGCTTTTCTTCTTCGTATTTGTTCCAAATATCTTCTACTTCCGTCCAATCAAAGCCGACCTTAGCTGCTTTCTTTTGGAGCTTATAAGCCTTTGTTAGAGCTGGGAGTGTTGCTGGAATGGACTGCAAAATAGATGCTGCCCGTTCTGGCTTCTCCTGCTGCTTAATTTTTTCCCAATTGGCCACCACATCCGATGCTTCAGTGACATTTGTATCACCAAACACATGCGGATGTCGTCGAATCATTTTTTCTGTCACATGCTGGATGACATCATCAATTGAGAAATAGCCATCATCTTCACCAATTTGAGCATGGAGTAAAACCTGCAGCAACACATCTCCAAGCTCTTCCACCATATGATCTGGATCGTCTTCGTCTATGGCTTCAAGTAGCTCATAGCATTCTTCAATTAAGTAAGGTTTGAGCGACTCATTGGTCTGTTTTTGATCCCACGGACAGCCTCCTGGTCCCCTTAATGTACGAATGACTTCTCGGAAAGTATCAAATTGTTGATAGAGCAGCTTTTTATCTTGAATTGGAGGCACATAAACACTCGTTAAGTTATTTATCGACATATCTCGATCAAGTTGAAATAAAGGAACAGCTGTCATCTGTTCCTGACTACTCCCTGCCGCAGTCACAATATAAACTTCATAGTCGTCTGGTAGCTTTTCCATCAGCGTGAGCTTGATATTTGAAGCGGTCATCTGATCATACACCTGACAAATCAATACATGCTGGCTTAAATTAAGATCATCTGCCCGCATATCCCCTGCATCAACGAATTGTAGTCCTTCAATTGGGTCAATCTGCAAGGAATTAAAGGTCGCATCAAGAAAGCTTTGTCCACCGGCAACAGACACCTCAATCCCGTGTTCCTTCTGCTGAGCGACAAGAAGTTGCACTGTTTTTTCTGCTACAAATGGATGTCCTGGTACTGCATAAACAATATCTTTGTCCGCAGCCTCAGCAAATAGAATTTCTGTGATTTCCTGATACACTGATTCAAACTGATCATGCTTTTCATAAACCTCATCCAAAAAGGTAATAGACGGGATCTCCTGCTTTAATTCCGCAGTGAGCGGGTGATCCTTCGTTCTCATAAATACTTCTTTCGCCTGCTTCAGCTGCTTATATACGCCGAGCGTCAGCTGATCCATGTCGCCGGCCCCAAGACCAACGACTGTAATCTTACCAGCCATTTCTATTCCCTCTCATCTGTTTAAAATATAAAATCTTTTCTCCTAATGGAATGAGTCTCCATTCCTCGTCCGTAAATACCTCTAGCTTAAGAATACTATATAAAAAGGCGAAACCACCAATAAAAACTGATGTCAGGCTCTCTAAAACGGAAAACGGACGTTTTTCAAAAGGTATGATCCAAGAAAATAATGCCTGATACCCCACTAAAACGATGGCCATGAAAGCCGCTGATAAAAGAATTTCCACTGGGAACAGCTCTCTCATTGAGATCCACCCTTTGCGTTTCAAATAAAACGCATTGCACATGGCTGCGGTGAGATAACCACATACTGTAGACCATGCGGCCCCATGGATACCAAATAGCGGGACAAGCGCAAACGTCAACCCCCATTTCACTAGCACACTGAGAATGATCACAACAGCTGGGTACACGGGATGTCCCAGCCCTTGAAGCAAAGCTGTTTGCGTAATCGCAATTGACGTAAATGCGATGGAAATACAAAATATTTGCAGCGCATCTGTTCCTAAGTCATTACGAAATAACATTATATTTACTGACGATAGAATACAAATAAGCCCGACCGCTGATCCAATCCCTAGCACCGACGTTGTCTTAAACGATGTACGAACCTTTTGACGAATCACTTCGTGCTGTCCTTCCCTCAAGGCTGACGACAAAAATGGAACAAGAGAGGTTCCGATACTAATTGCAAACACCGTTCCTAGCTGCAAGAAAGGCTGACCTCGGTCATACACACCTTTTGCCGCTTTGGCTTCCGTCTCACTCAGCCCCTCGCTGCGGAGCAAAGCATACAGGTGAAAGGCATCGATCATTTGCATCCATAAAATAAACAATCCACTCACACAAATCGTCAATGTATACAGAACTAAACTTTTCAAAACATCTTTTTTTCGCAGTGTTGCCTGTTTTAACGTCATGCCTGAAGCAGGCTGCTTTCGATATGTCAGCCAAAGGAAAAGAAGCAGTATAAGTGAGACCGCACTTCCTGCGATAGAGGAGAAAACGGCACCCACTCCTGTTTCATAAAGAGAATAACCGTGCCTCATTAAATAGAAGGATAAGACAAGCAAAACACCTACTCTAATGAGCTGCTCAACCAATTGGGATATAGCGGTTGGAAGCATCATGCCGTCACTCTGAAACACACCTCTTAGCATGACTGTGAGCGGCAGGAATAAAAAAACAAATGCACTCATCTGGATGAGTAAGATTAATTCGCTGTCAGCCATCAAGTCCGAAATCCAACCTGCTCCTATGTATAGACAGAGAAATAAGACCAAGCTTAGCAAAGAGATATACACCAAGGATACCCTTGTAATGATCCGGCGATTCTCTTCACCATGCTCACTCAGTAGCTTGGACACCATAACAGGGTACCCTGTTGTTCCGAGCATGATCGCAATGCCGAGAAAGGGATACACCTGCTGATAAATATAAAAACCAGTGTCTCCTACGATGTTTTGAAAAGGGACACGATAAACGGCACTTAGTACCTTTGATAACAAGCCTGCGATGGTCAATATCACCGCACCTTGGAAAAGCCAATGCGGCTGATTCACAGCATTTTTCATGGATGACTCCTTTATGTTCAATCAAAAAATAGAGCTACATTTAAACGCACTCATTATATCATACGTCAATAGAAAGCTGTTTCTTTCTAAGGAGTAGACGACACATTGCATGTTTCGTTTCATCTCATATAAAAAACGCCGACAAAATCAGATGATTTTATCGGCATTCTTTCGTTTTATCAAAAACATATAGAATTATTAGACCTAATGTTCCATTTGACGGGCTAAGAAGCCAGCTGCCGTTTCCGCCGCTTTATGCTCCACTTCTCCCATTGAACGCTCTTTCGAAAATAAGACGACGGCGCCAATTGGATCTCCGTTTGCAACAATAGGTGCTATGGTATAAGCAGATACGTCATCATCAATACCATCGACTAGTTGAATTTCTTTCTTGCTTTCCTCTAATACAGAATTACGCTGATCGAGTGTTCGTTCAATTAAATCACTAATGGATTTGTTTAAGTACTCTTTTTTCGAACTGCCGGATACAGCAATATACGTATCGCGATCACAGATCAGGATGGAATGACCCAAACTGTCGAATAATGCATCAGCATATTCCTTCGCAAAGTCTCCTAGCTCACTAATCGGTGAATACTTCTTCAAAATCACTTCTCCATCGCGGTCGACAAAAATCTCAAGCGGATCTCCTTCCCGGATGCGCAATGTTCTGCGAATCTCCTTCGGAATAACCACTCTACCTAGATCATCGATGCGGCGTACAATTCCAGTTGCTTTCATTCACTGCTTCCTCTCTTTCATTTGATGATATGTTGGGTGAATGGAACAAAAGCGTCCACTTTATGTAACATTCACCACTTGACCCTGAGTTTAGTATCCGTCACATCAAACGTAATATACACGAGAGACAAACAAAATTTTATGAAGATGGAATGGTTTCTTTTTTCACATTTTGAAGGCCTCGAAGCATGCTAAGAACGACCTCCAGCCATTCCTTGGTCTTCTTGCCTTTCGTTTGAACAGATATAATCAGCTTACTGCCTTCCATTCCTAGGCCAATCTCACGTCCATATCGACTGCCTAACTCAAATAATTTTTGACCATCGATTTCGCTGCTTGGTTTCTCATCAAGGGTGAGTCTGACAATGCCTTTCTCCAATTTGATCAACTCAACACGTTCCTGCACAGCGTACACCTTCATCGTCGCAATCGTGAACAAATCAGCCACTTCTTGTGGATATTCACCGAATCGGTCAATCATTTCATCCTGCAGCTCTTTCCGTTCTTCAATGGACCCAATGGCTCTAAACTGTTTATACATCTCGATTTTTTGCTTGCCATCAGAAATATATGAGTCTGGAATGTAGGCATCAATTTGCAAGTCGATCTCCGGCTCAAATTTTTCTTGAGCTGTCGTGTCGCCTCTTCTTTCTTCAATCGCTTCTTTCAGCATTTGAGAATAAAGGTCAAACCCAACGGAATCAATAAATCCATGCTGCTGTGCCCCAAGTAAGTTCCCTGCTCCTCGAATCGTTAAATCACGCATCGCAATTTTAAAGCCTGATCCGAGCTCTGTGAATTCTTTAATGGCCTGAAGTCTTTTCTCTGCTACTTCAGAAAGAACTTTGTCTTTTCGATAAGTAAAATATGCGTAGGCGACACGATTAGAGCGCCCAACTCGTCCTCTTAACTGGTACAGCTGAGAGAGCCCCATTTTATCAGCATCGTGTACAATGAGCGTGTTCACATTTGGAATGTCTACGCCCGTTTCAATAATGGTTGTACTGACCAACACATCTGATTCTCCTTCAAGGAAGTTGATCATCACAGATTCTAGCTCGTTCTCACTCATTTTCCCGTGTGCACAGCTGACTTTAGCGTCTGGAACAAGCATAGAGATTTCGTCTGCTTTCCGTTCAATATCCTCAACACGGTTGTAAAGGAAGTACACTTGACCGCCTCTCGCTAGTTCTCGCTCTATCGCTTCTCTAACTAAAGCGCCATTGTACTCGACAACATAGGTTTGAACAGGGAAACGGTTTTCAGGTGGTGTTTCAATAATGGATAAATCTCGTACACCAAGCATCGACATATGAAGCGTACGCGGAATTGGCGTTGCCGTTAATGTCAGTACATCAATATTGGCTTTCATTTGCTTAATTTTCTCTTTATGCGTCACACCAAAACGCTGTTCCTCATCAATGATTAACAGTCCTAAATCCTTATATACAATGTCTTTTGAAAGAAGGCGGTGTGTCCCAATGACCATATCAATCGTTCCGTTCTTCATCCCTTCTAACGTTTCGGTTGTTTCTTTACGCGTACGGAATCGGCTAAGCTGAGCGATTTTGACAGGGTGGTCCTGAAATCGGTCCATAATCGTGTCAAAATGCTGCTGTGCTAAGATCGTTGTCGGAACAAGTAATGCAACCTGCTTCCCGTCAGCAATGGCTTTGAAGGCCGCACGAATCGCCACCTCTGTTTTTCCATACCCCACATCTCCACAAAGCAGGCGATCCATCGGACGTTCACGCTCCATGTCTTTTTTGATTTCTTGAATAGAACGAATTTGATCATCTGTTTCCTGATAAGGGAACGCAGATTCAAACTGACGCTGCATCTCATGGTCAGGTGAGAAAGCATACCCTTTGCTTGCCTCACGTTCTGCGTACAGCTTAATGAGATCATCTGCAATGTCCTGAACAGATGATTCTACTTTTTTCTTGACGCGTTTCCAGTCGCTGCCGCCTAGTTTGTACAGCTTTGGCTCTTTTCCTTCTGATCCTACATACTTCTGCACCTGGTCAATTTGTTCAACCGGTACATAAAGCTTGTCGCTCCCTTGATAATGAATATTTAAATAATCTTTATGAATGCCGCCGATCTCAAGCGTTTCAATGCCTAAATACTTACCAATCCCGTGGTTAATGTGCACTACATAATCGCCCACTTGAAGCTCTGAATAGCTCTTAATTCGCTCTGCGTTGGTCAGCTTTTGCTTACGTGCCTGCTTCTTCACACGTTTTTTGAAAAGCTCACCTTCTGTGATCACTGCAATTTTTGATAATGGCAGTTCGAAGCCTGTTTGTAGCTCACCTTGTAAAATATACACTTGCCCGCTTACAAGCTCAGCGTCCGGTTTGGCAAGAGCAGCTTCAATGTCATAATCATGTAAAACAGACGACAGCTTCTCTGTACGCTCTTCATTCGCACCTAAAAAGACAACCGTATAATTTTGTTTTTTATAACGTTCAATTTCACTCGCAAGCACATTCATTTGCCCGTGGAAATTCTGCATTTGCTTACTAGATACATTGACAATATTTTGCGGATTGGTCTGCTGGACATGTCTTAAGAACAACGAGTAGTAGAGAATTGACCTCGATTGCTGATTCATCAGCTCTTGGAACGGGAAGGAAAGAGATAAATCATGAAGAATATTCCCTTCTTCAAGCAAACTAATGGTCCAATCTGCTTCTTCCTGTTCAAGCTGTTCTTCCATCTCCTGAATTCTGCTAATTTCATCTAGGATGATAATCGTATCTTGCGATGTATAATCTAGCAAACTAGCAGGCTTTTCATAGAAATAGGAGAGGTACTTCGTCATCTCCTGTGTCACGATGCCTTCTAGCAGCTTCTCTCGATCACCAGAAATATTCTGATGCAGCAGCTCTTTTTGTTTGTCTGAGTTGAACTTCTTTAAACTTTTTGCAAGACCGTCATCAAGCTGTTCAATCGCTCTTACTCGTTCAGGGCCTCTCACAATCAGCTCTTTTGCTGGGCCAATCTTGATCTCTTGAAGCGTTTCTAGTGACCGCTGTGTATCAGAGTGGAAGGTCCGAATCGAATCCACTTCTGTATCAAACAATTCAATACGGATAGGATGATCTCCCGTTAACGCATAAATGTCGATGATTCCTCCACGCACACTAAAATCTCCGGGCGCAGCGACCATAGACGTCCGGTCATAACCGATTTGCACGAGTTGCTTTGAAAACGCCTCCAAATCAATTTCTTCACCGAGCTTTAAATGGATTTGACTCTCCTTCCAGATCTCGACTGGCGGAAGCATTCTCCGCACCGCCGCTGCCGGAGTTACGACAATGGGGTTTTCTCCATTTGCTAGTCGATTCAGGACATCGAGTCGCTGTGCTCTTAGCTCAGGGCTGGCAACGGCAATCTCTGATGCAATGAGTTCATTTACAGGATAAAGAAGGACCGACCGATCCGACATCACACTTGCTAGATCATCCGCCACCTTCTGCGCTTGATACAAATTGTGGGTCACAATAAACATCGGCCGCTTTAGTTGGTCTGATATGGCAGCTGAAAATAACGATCTAACGGAGCCTGATAGTCCGGCGAGCAGCTGTTCTTTTAACCCTTCCTTTAGCCCATTAAAAATGGACTGAAAATCATTACTTTGTTTGATAAATGATTGTATGTTTTTCATTTGGCTCCTCCTCCCTGCTTGTTTAAAACAGAAAAACGCTTTGGTCTATTATCCTACACCAAAGCTTTTTATTGAATAAATGTATGATACTGATGGTAATCAGGATTTCTTTCGAGTGCCTCTTGGCAATCCTCACAAATGGTTTGTACATGTAAATCACCATTTTCCTTATAAGAAATCATATCGTTTCTTTCTTCATTTGTTAAGTGATGAAACCCAAGTGCTTCACTTTGAACAGCGATTTCATCTAAACTCCCAACCATTACACCACAGTGCCGGCAGTAATAATGCAAAGCCATACGTGAGATCCTCCCATGTTGAGATTTATGATCAGTATGTGCTTTGCTTAACATTCTTATACCTTTTTATTAAAATCATTCATCACTTCTAAAAATGGCTTTGTTAGAGCTGCCTCACAAGCTTCAACAGACGCTTGAATGGCTGATGCGATGTCAAACTGTTCCTCTTCCGAGAAGCGCCCTAGTACGTAATCGACGACCTTCATGCCATTTTGCGGACGGCCAATACCAATGCGAAATCGGTCAAACTCAGGTGAGCCTAAGTGCTGGATCAACGATTTAATCCCATTATGCCCTCCTGCACTTCCCTTTGTGCGCAAACGAATCCGCCCAGTTGGTAAATCAAGATCATCATAGATGACTTTCAAATGTTCAAGGAGAATATCATAGTAATCCAAAAGTGGGCGCACGCATTCTCCTGATAAGTTCATATATGTAAGAGGCTTAACAAGTAGAACCTTTTGCCCCGAAACAAAACCAGTTCCATATTGTCCCTGAAATTTTGATTGATTTAATGGAATGTTCCATTTTTTTGATAGTTCATCTATTGTCATAAATCCGACATTATGTCTTGTTTTTTCATATTCTCTTCCTGGATTCCCCAATCCAACGAATGCAATCATAAAACCAATAACCTCCTTTGTCCCACATGCACACGCCTAAAAAATGAGCCATATGATTGCCTCATGCAAAAACGTATGAATTCTTTTCATTCTAGCACAAAAGACGCAACCACGGGAGGGTTACGTCTCTAAATGACCAGTTATTCTTCGTTGTCATCCTTTTCTTTAATGGCCTCAGGTTCTTGGGTTTCCTCTTCACTATCTGGTTTAGGAACCTCGGATTGCTGAGGTGGCAAGATAGATGCAACGACTTCTTCTGGATCGTTATTAATTTGGTAAGTTGCTTGAACAGACAGATCA
The DNA here is from genome assembly GCF_037104745.1 of Bacillus sp. FJAT-53060. Classification (NCBI taxonomy): domain Bacteria; kingdom Bacillati; phylum Bacillota; class Bacilli; order Caryophanales; family Bacillaceae; genus Bacillus; species Bacillus sp. FJAT-53060. The sequence goes on along the minus strand of NZ_JBAWSW010000029.1, from coordinate 24,313 downwards.
CCGACTGTTAGTACATCATTTACATCTAAGTTTGTAATATCAGCTTCAATATTTTGTGGAATATCCTTTGGTTTGGCTGTAATGGATAGTTCAAATAGTGGCTGCTGGAGCACACCGCCATCTTTTACACCTTTGGATTCGCCAATCAGTTGTACAGGTACATCTGCGTCAATATCTCTTTGAAAATCGACCACTTGGAAATCAGCGTGGACAAGCTCATTTTTCAACGGATCTGTTTGTAATTCTGTGACCATCACAGACTTTGTTTCACCGTTGACTTCTAATGTGATGATTGTATTTTTCCCTTCATCACGTAATGTCTTTAATAAATCGATGCTATCTAATGAAACAGCTAGGTTGTCTGTATTTTTTCCGTATATGACACCAGGAACGTGTCCTGAATGACGGATTTTTTGCAGTGTGGAACGTTTGAAATCAGTTCTTTTATTTGCTTTTAAAGTTACCATATTCAGCACCATCCTATTTCTTTTTTGTCACTACTTTCATCAATACCCATAACGGAATCATTTTAAACCTAGTTGGCTGTCATTTATCACAGCAAAAAGAGACCCTAAGCTGCTGCCTAGGGCCTTTTTGATAAGAGAATTAGCTGAAGAGGAAGCTAACAGATTCTTCTTCATGCACACGGATGATGGCTTCTGCAAGCAATGGCCCAACTGAAAGTGGAATGAACTTATCTACTTTCTTGTCATCTGTTAAGTGAATACTGTTCGTTACAACCAATTCTTTGATTTTAGAGTTTGTGATGCGTTCTACTGCTGGTTCAGACAATACTGGGTGAGTACAGCAAGCATACACTTCAGCCGCTCCATTTTCGACAAGCGCATTTGCTGCTAGTGTAATGGTACCAGCTGTATCAATGATATCATCAATCAGAATCGCCGTTTTGCCTTCAATGTTACCAATGATGTTCATGACTTCAGCAACGTTTGGCTTCGGGCGACGTTTGTCGATAATTGCGATTGGCGCTTTCAGGTGGTCTGCCATTTTACGCGCACGCGTCACACCACCGTGGTCAGGAGACACGACGACAATATCATTCAAGTTTTTCTGTTGGAAATAGTTTGTTAAGATTGGCACAGCCATTAAGTTATCGATTGGAATATCAAAGAAACCTTGGATTTGCGGCGCATGTAGATCAAGTGCGATGACACGTGTAGCACCTGCTGTTTCAAGTAAGTTTGCAAAAAGTTTCGCAGTGATTGGCTCACGAGGTTTTGCTTTACGATCTTGACGTGCATATCCGTAATAAGGGATCACAATGTTGACAGTTTTCGCAGAAGCACGTTTTAGCGCATCAACCATAATGAGCAGTTCCATAATGTGCTCATTGACTGGCGCACTTGTTGATTGAATCACATAACAATCACAGCCACGAATACTTTCTTCAATATTGATTTGGACTTCACCGTCACTAAAACGTTTAACAGAGCTCTTTCCTAGATCAACTCCGATACGCTCGGCAATTTCTTTAGCAAGTTCAGGGTTTGAATTCAAAGAGAATATCTTTAAATTCGCATCAGCATAACGATTAGACATGGTAAACCTCCGGGTATTTGGATTATTATTTATGAATATTTTTCACATAATCTTCTTTATTGACTTGTCTTGCTCTAGCAATAGACAATGCATCCTGTGGCACATCTTCTGTGACCGTTGAACCGGCTGCAACGCATGCCCCTTTTCCGACAGTGACTGGTGCAACAAGGTTTGAATTACAACCAATAAAAGCGCCGTCTTCAATCTTCGTTAAGAATTTGTTCTTCCCGTCATAGTTGACTGTAATTGATCCACAGCCAAGGTTTACATCAGCTCCGACCTCTGCATCTCCAATATAGCTCAGGTGAGATGCTTTGCTGCGGTCACCGAAAACCGTTTTCTTAATTTCGACAAAATTCCCGATCTTCACTTGATCGCCAATTTTCGACAACGGTCGAATATGTGCAAACGGTCCAATTGTCACATCTACTCCAACTTCACTATCACAGACAACAGATTGCTTAATCATTGTCCGATCTCCGATGATGCTATCAACAATTTCAGTGTTCGGCCCAATAGTGGTGTCTGCACCAATGTTTACATTCCCTTTGATGACCGTTCCAGGATAAATGATTGTATCTTCACCGATAACAGCTTCTGGCGATATATACGTGTTCTCAGGATCAATCAAGGTTACACCATTCTTCATATGCTGATGATTAATACGTCGCTTCATGAATTGCTCTGCTTGTGATAGAGCGATACGATCATTGACTCCAAGTGTTTCTTCAAAATGCGGTGTTTGATAAGCTGCAACTGTTTGCCCTTCATTCTTTAAAATTTCAATGACATCTGGTAGATAGTATTCACCTTGTGCATTTTCATTCGACACTTGCTCAATCACACGGAAGAGATCTTCATTTGAAAAGCAATAGGTCCCTGTATTAATTTCATTGACTTGACGTTCAGCATCATTCGCATCTTTATGCTCCACTATCTTCACAACAGCACCTGTTTCGTCACGAATAATACGTCCATAGCCTGTTGGATCATCCGCATGTGCTGTTAAAATAGTGATTTTTGCTTGATGTTTTTGATGCTCGCTTAACATGGCTTCCATTGTTTCCGCTGTCAATAATGGCGTATCTCCACAAATGACAATTGTTGTTCCCTTTTCCTGCGCAAGGAACGACTTTGCTTGTTTGACAGCATGTGCTGTTCCCAGTTGTTCTTCTTGAAGTGCATATTCACTTCTGTCCCCAAGCTGTTCCTTGACGTCCTCTGCTCCGTGACCGACAATCGTCACAAGCTTAGCTAAAGAAAGCTTTAACGCTTCATTTGCAACATGCTCGACCATTGGTTTTCCGCATACTGGATGAAGTACTTTGTATAGCTTTGACTTCATTCTCGTTCCTTTTCCCGCTGCTAAAATCACTGCGAACCGCTTATCCATTGATTGGCCTCCAATATCCCTATTATCCATAGAAAAATATATCCTAAATAAGGGCCAATTTCAAGGATACTTGAGGAAGTACAATAATTTTCTAATGAATAAAACACAAAGAAACATGAGGAGAAACGCAAAAAAGACAGCATTTAAAAGAAAACATTTCATTTTCTCTTAAAGCTGTCTTTTGGGAATCACATATGATTAAGAAGCTCCAGCTTCTTCATATTCGATTGTTTCTTCTTCTTCGCCTAAGCGATGATATTCATTTAAAACAGCATCTTGGATTTTACCTCGAGTGCTTGAGTTAATTGGATGTGCAATATCACGAAACTCCCCATCAGGCGTGCGTTTGCTAGGCATTGCAACAAACAAACCATTATTTCCATCAATCACACGAATATCATGAACAACAAATTCGTGATCCAGCGTGATGGATGCAATCGCCCTCATGCGACCATCGGTATTCACGCGGCGTAATCTTACGTCAGTAACTTCCACAGTAGTTCACCACCTTTTCCCAATATAAAAGCATTAATTAGGTATTCAACGATTGTGGTGATTCTCCTGCAAATTTTTTTAACTTTTTTTGAAATATCGGGATAATTATACATTTTTTGTCATTCTAATGACGGCACTTACATCTTCTGCGTGAAAAAAAGACATCATGATGATGCCTTTTCTGCATATAATGAAACCAACAGCTTTTATTGAGACTGCCTGTTTATTTCACTAATGCAACAACTTCAATTTCTACAAGCACATTCTTTGGGAGTCTTGCTACTTCTACACATGAACGAGCTGGCTTATGCGTGTGGAAATACTCACCATAAACTTCATTTACTTCAGCGAATTGTTCCATATCTTTTATGAAAACAGTTGACTTTACGACTGTTTCAAATGAAGCACCTGCTGCTTCAAGCACAGCTTGAATATTATGGAAAACTTGATGTGTTTGTTCTTTAATATCTCCGTTGATAAAATCTCCATCTGGTGTTAATGGAATTTGACCTGAGCTGTAAAACATGTTATTGACAATAATCCCTTGAGAGTAAGGTCCAATGGCTGCTGGTGCGTTTTTGGTTTGAACAACTTTTGTCATATCAATCTCTCCCATTCAAATACATGTTTGATCAAAGGTTAAGCTTTGGAATGAAAAAACTCGTGGAAATTGCCTTCATTGATCTCAATCATCTTCTGCTTCATATCAATGGTTGAAAGCTTCAGCAACGATATATATTCATCGACAAGACGTTCATCTACGCCTTCGTCTTCTAAAAGAACACCGATTCCTGCGACATTTGCATTAAATTCCCCAAGCAAATTCATCATGCCATTAATGGTTCCGCCTGCTTTCATAAAGTCATCAATAATAAGGACATTGGAACCTTTATCTAAGCTCCGCTTTGCAAGTGACATGGTTTGAATTCGGTTAGAAGAACCTGACGCATAATTAATACTAACAGTTGATCCTTCGGTTACCTTGTTGTCTTTTCTAACGATCACAACGGGCACGTTTAAGTAACCTGCAACAGAATAGGCAATCGGAATCCCTTTCGTCGCAACGGTCATGACCATATCAATCGCACGGTCTGCAAAAAGGGTCGCAAAAAGCTTACCGATTTTTGAAAGAATCGATGGATTGCCTAAAACATCGGTTAAATATAAATAACCGCCAGGAAGCACACGTTCAGGAGTAGATAAAGCCTTTCCTATATCTTTTACGACTTCATTCGCTTCTTCTAGGTGAATCTTTGGAATATATTTCACTCCGCCAGCTGCTCCAGGTACAGTAAGCAATGTGCCTATTCCCTGCTGTTCGAAGGTTTGTTTAATAATCGTTAAGTCTTCACTAATGGAGGACTTCGCAGATTGATATCGCTCTGCAAAAAATGTTAACGGTACTAGTACGTGCGGGTGGGTTAACAAATAATTTGTTAAGTCCACCAACCTGCCGCTTCGACGAAACTTCATGAACTCCCCCCCAGAACCCGAATAATTTATGAATAATATAACTTAATATACGGATTTAATCAAGGACATTTTATTCGCCGATCAGGCGGACAGCATAAACTTGATCACAAAATCCTCTCAGTCCGTTATATATTCTCTGTACCTTAGATTCATATTGAATCAAGCCAAATACAGTTGGTCCGCTACCACTCATTAAAACAGCATCTGCACCAAAACGCTTCATCTGTCTCTTAATCATGTCTACTTCTGGGTACATCTTTAATGTCACAGATTCCAGAACATTACCAAGTGAACCACACATCTCCTTATAATCTTTCGCTTCAATTGCTTCAATCATACGCTGTACATTTGGGTGTTCTACTTTGCTTGCATCATATTGTCTATAGACTTCAGCTGTAGATACCCCGATCACCGGCTTCGCTAAAATAACCCAGCAATGTGGTGGTGACGCAATAGGCTTTAGTTTTTCTCCACGACCTGTTGCTAGTGCTGTCCCTCCATGCACACAAAAAGAAACATCTGAGCCGATTTCTGCTCCAAGCTCAGCTAGTTCATCTAACGTGAGATTCAATTTCCACAAACGATTTAAACCGCGAAGCGCTGCCGCCGCATCACTGCTGCCCCCAGCTAAACCTGCTGCGACAGGAATTGCTTTTGTAATGACAATCGATACTCCTTTTTGAATACCGAACCTTGTTTTTAGTAATTTAGCCGCCTGATAAGCCAAGTTACGCTGATCATCTGGTACAAATCGATTATGAGATGATACACGGATTTCATCCTTGTCCAGCTCCGTCAACTCTATGCGATCTGCAAGGTCTATTGTTGTCATCACCATCTCTACCTCATGATATCCATCCGGTCTTTTTCCATGAACATCAAGTGAGAGGTTAATTTTTGCCGGTGCTTTTTCTAAAATACGCAAACATTTCACCTACTTCTCCATCTAAACATAAGTATCAATATTGTATCACATTTGATGGATCTGATGAATATTGGCTTTTGCGACTAACACACTTACTTTTCATCAAAAAAGCCAGAGACACCCGAGGTATCTCTGACCCGTTTATTTATCGTTGATTCTCATTTTGAGCCATGTGCTGTTGAGCTAATTCAATGGCACGTTTGACCATATTACCTGCGTCACGCGCACGAATTTCTCCCCAGCCTCCATTTTTGACGGTATCATAAAATCCAAGATCCTTCGCCAGCTCGTATTTGAACTCATCTGACATAATGCCTCGGCGTCTACCCAAACGAAACAGCCCCTTTAATTGAGAATTAAAATCATTGCCACTGCATTCGTGGCTTTATTATTTTATATCGAATCTTTCCTTTTATCCCTTTTAAATAATGGACAGCTCCTACTGAAAAAAGGCAAAACAAAAAGCAGTAAACGAGAAGTTCACTGCCATTAATAAGCGACTGAGCTAGCAGTATCGTCGAACGTTAATTCGACCGTCTCAGTCAGTATATCTGCATAACTGTAAGAAACTCTTTCAAACGAATTCTCATCTTGATCTAATTGAATCACAAAAACAGAAGGGTACGTTTCAGCTAAAATGCCCGAACGCTCAATTGTTTTTCGGCGGCCTCCGTTAGCTTTTAACGTCAAACGTTTACCTAGGTTACCATCAAGCGATCTTTTGATGTCGGACAAAGTCTTCGCCATTGCATCCACCTCACTGAGATAATTATACAACAACGGCCCATTTTTGTCAAATAAAAATTAAATTATATCAACGAACACGAGCCATTGTCAACAAAATAATTTTGACAAACTTCTACCTTTTCTTCTCCCTATTTTCCCAAAATTCCGGTGAATTATGTATCGGTATGAAATTTCTTTCAAAACATAAAAAAACCAGACTGAAATCAGTCGGGTTATGTCGATTCATGGTCTCTTTTATATGGCATACCTACTCTTAAAACACCTTTCGTTTCAATTCCTCCGAGACCTTTTTCTCTTGTTAATGTATTTCGTAGCACATCCCACACGTTGATTCGATCTACAAATGGAGTGAAGCTGATCTTCCCAACAATATAGACGGGGTCGAGCGCATGGATGTTGACACGTGAAGGTGAACTTGCAAAATTGGCACCTGCTTGGATCAAAGATTCAAAATGAGATTGACAGGCACCTGCAAAAATTACGAGCTGATCTAAATGAGGAATTTTCTTTCTTGCTTTTTGAACCGTTTCAACGAAATGACGAGAATGGCGATATGCACCGATATCATTTACGCCGCCCTTTTGTTTGGAATACGCATCATGTCCTGTGATGACCAAGATATCAGGTCGATAATGATCAATTAACGAGTCAATCATGCTTGGCATTTTCTTTTCGTGGCAATGTACACCATACACAGGCACACCAATTCTTTTATATACGTCTAAACATTTCTTTAAGTATGAAGCATCTCCATCTAAATGGAGAACCTTTCCAGGCATGTGGAAATACTGCTCCTGATGCTGATATTGTCCAGATGTATAATACTCTTGTTTTTCACGTAGCAACTGATAATCCTGCCTGAGTAAGTCGAGCGATTCGTTAATTTTCCGTTCGGCGTCCTTCTCCCTTGTCAGTTGCTCCTCTTTTTGTATCAAGACCAAGTCTGACATCTTTGCATCAGCAATCAGCCTCACTTCATTCCCATGCAAAATGGCGGTGGCTTCGTGCTGATCTGTCTCATCAATTCGAATGATACGAAACATAATATCCATTTGATAGGATGCCCTCGTCACCATATCTCCTATTTGAAATTGCATGCTTTTCACTCCACAATCAGGCTCATATCCTGTTGGTATCGTCTTGCGTTGAACATGTTCGTCTTTCATGTGTGCTGTTCTTTCTAGCCTATGCCTGAATAGTTGAAGTGGTGAAAAGCAAAAGAAAAAAGCACTTAATGTGATATGATCCCCTTTAAGTATACATGTAAAAAGCCCAATTTTCATAAGCGTCTGTTACACTATGGAAGAACGGCTGGTCTGTATCGCCAAAGTATCACGATCGGGGTATTATAAATGGTTTAAGAATCAAAGGGTTTGAATCGAATCCTTTTTCTCACATCTTAAAACAGAGAACGCTTACTTTTCTTCGTGTCAAACTGAGGAAGAGCTTCATAAAAGCATAGAAGATTACATTCAATTCTATAATCACGATTGATTCCAGAAAAAATTAAACCAGTGTGCGCCGATAGAATACCGTCACACACTGGCTGCTTAGGCTTTTTATATGTGTCTACTTGACAGGGATTAGACCAAATGTAGGGATTTTTGTAAAACGTTCGACAAACGAGCAAATTCCTCGATTGATAATGATTCACCGCGGCGCTTTCCATCGATGTCGGCTGTTTCAAGCGCTTCTTCAATGAGGGATTTATGTTTCTTACCATCAGGGAGATTGTTCATTAGATTATTCATCAATGTTTTCCGCCGCTGACCAAAGCTCGCTCGAATGAGTTGAAAGAAAAACGCATCATTTTCTACTGAGACAGCAGGCGTTTCACGAACGGTTAGTTTAATGACTGCCGAATCCACATTTGGCTGGGGAACAAAAACTGTTTTAGGCACAACCATCACCGTTTTCGTTTCCGTATAAAATTGAACCGCAATGGACAACGAGTTGTATTCCTTTGATGAAGGGACAGCTGCCATTCGATCTGCTACTTCTTTTTGCAGCATGACCACAATCCCTTTCAATGGAAGGTTTTCTTCAAGCAACTTCATAATAATTGGCGTCGTCACGTAGTATGGAAGGTTTGCTACCACCATCACTTCTTTACAGTCAGCAAAATTTTCTTCAATAACCTTTCTTACATCAGCCTTCAATACGTCTTGATGAATAATCGTGACATTATCATATGGAGAAAGCGTATCGTTTAAAATCGGCAATAAGCGCTGATCGATTTCGAAAGCCGTGACTTTCTTTGCCCGTTTAGCGAGCTGTTCTGTCAACGCACCGATACCAGGCCCAATTTCAATAACGCCCGTTTCATCCGTGATCTCAGCATGATCGACAATGCGATCTAAAATATTTGTATCAATTAAAAAGTTCTGCCCTAAGCTCTTTTTAAAAAAGAAACCGTACTTCTTCAATATTTCCTTTGTTCTGACGGGTGTCGCAATATCTTTATTCATCGGCTTCCTCCTGCATGACGGTCTTTAAGGCCACAATAAAATCATGTTTGGTTATTTGAAACATGTGAAGGCGCTTTTGCAGCTGCTTTGCATTTGTATATCCAATATTTAATAGCACACCAAGTCGTTCACGGCGTCGTTTAGAAGCATCTCCTCCGATAAGGCCTGCGTCGAATAAGTCGTCTAATGAAATGTCGCTCCCCGATTCTTCCATTTCCTCATGGACATGGGCAAGGCATTCCCGAATACTGTCCAAAGAAGCGTGCTCGACGCCAATTCCTTTGTCACGCTTCGCCTTGGCACGATGTTTTGGCAAAAAAGCGTGCTTACAGCCCGGAACCGCTTCTGCGATGGTTTTACGTATCTTTTCACCTGGAAAATCGGGATCTGTTAAAATAATGACGCCTCGCGTCTCCTGAGCAAGACGTACTTGTTGAATGACTGTGTCGCCAATGGCAGATCCATTCGTTTCAATCGTATCTGCATCAACGGCCATCTTCACCCTGGCAGTGTCATCACGACCCTCCACCACAATGATTTCTTTGATTTTCATTTATTCCTCCGCTTGCAAAAACAAAAAATATTTTTGGTCAAAAAATGAAACCTTTCATGCTGTTTTTGCGTCTAATTAATTAGAAAACAGTGCTTCTATTATAACCAAAAAAACAGAGGGTGCGCAAAGCCCTCTGTTCATATAAATGATTTGATGTGTTTATTTGAGCACTCTAATTTTCACTCGTTTATTTCCCCATTGATAAGCTGCCGACTTACTAGGGACGAACACATCAATTTTATTCGCTTTTATAGCAGATCCAGTGTCTGATGCGACGGCATATCCATAGCCTTCCACATACACTTTAGAGCCTAGCGGAATGACACTCGGATCAACTGCTATCACTTTTGCACCCGGATTTGCTTTTAAATTAAAGCCTGTAGACGTTCTGCCCGTACATCCAGAACAGCTCGCTGTATAAGCTGTCGACGTCACATAGAATTCTCTTCCTGACGATTCATTGCTTCTTGCAACCGCAGGGGACGCTTTAGGTTCCTTTTTGGACACTTGTGTACCAATGGCCACTAAACGATCCTTGCTATGTTTTTCAGTTACTTCTTTGATTAATTCTTTAGACACCACTTTGCCGTTTTCTTTCACAATGGCATAGTGCTTTTTCAATTTACCTTCTTCACCTTTTTCAAGTACTTTCTTTTTTCCTTTTTCAAGAGAACGATCCATTTTACGTTTGGTATCAAAAGCAATTTTCTCTTCCACTACATCGGTAACTTTTTCCACCCGAGTGATCTGAATATCTGCGCTTTTTTTAGTAATGTTACTATGTAACGCAGGCTTGATCTTATCGTGCTTCTTGAGCTTGAGCTCTTGTTGCTTTAAAAAGTCAGCGACCGTAGTCGAAGTGGTCCACACTTTTTTATCCTTGCCTCCATCATTTAAGCTGACCTGGAAGGCCTGCTGAACCACAAGATTCATATTTTTTTTAATCTTGTCGTTCTTTCCTGGAGTCACTTGATCGTGCTTCCCAATATCTATCTTCTCATTCTTCAATAATGCTCCAACCGTCTGATCTGTTGTCCATATCGTTTTCTCTTTCCCATCTAGGGTAAGATGAACCGGTATAGCCGCATCATACACAATGTTCATATTGTCTTGAATCTTTGTATTTAGACTTGGAGAGATATGATCCTCCGCCCTGGTCTTTATCCCAAGGTCTGAAAGCAGCTGTGCTACTGTCTCTTCATGTGTACGAATTGTCTTCTCTTTGCCATTTATTAAAATGGTAATAGACTGCTTAGTGAACTCATGCGCACCGTAAGCCGTCCCAGTTCCAGCTAAAAGCAAGCAAGCGACTAAAAATAAAACCTTGCCTTTTCCTAGCTTGACAGAAAACAGATTTTTCATTTTTTGTACGATGAAAAACGCCTCCTTCTCCTCGGAGAGATTATATAGAGTATCTCAAAACCTGTCAACCCTTCCACCCACTGTACAAAAATGCTCGATCGTATACCTATTATGGGAGATTTATGTAAGGAAGGGAAGAAAGACTTATCGACAACTTATCCTATGAGGAGTAGCAAACGTGTAGAACTTTTTCGTTATGTTTCACAATTGGACAAGCTTAAACAAGGATTGACATCATATACTGTCAGTTTATACGGAAAACTTTTTTCGCATTTTCTGTTGTCAATTCAGCAAGCTCTTCAAAGCTTATTTCTCGTAATTCAGCAATTTGTTCTGCGATATATTTAACATAACTTGGCTCATTGCGCTTCCCTCTAAATGGCGCTGGTGTTAAGTATGGGCAGTCTGTTTCAATCAATAGTCGATCACTCGGTATGTCTTTTACAACTTCCTTCGGTTTTTTCGCATTTTTAAATGTCACGGGACCACCAAATGAAATATAGAAGTTCATATCCATGCAGGCTTTTGCGATTTCGAGGCTTCCTGTAAAGCAGTGCATGATACCTCCAACAGCCGCCGCTCCCTCTTCCTTTAAGATGATCACGACATCTTCCGTTGCGTCACGATTATGAATGATGATTGGAAGGTTCACTTCCTTTGCAAGAGCAATTTGACGTCTAAAGACTTCTTTTTGCACATCTTTTGGCGACTTGTCCCAATAATAATCGAGACCCATTTCTCCAATGGCAACGACTTTTTCGTGCTGAGATAATTTTTTGATCCAAACCAAATCCTCATCTGTCATATCAATTGCATCAACAGGATGCCAACCGATGGCCGCATAAATAAAATCATACTCTTCAACTAATTCCATCGCTCTCGTAATTGTTGGTCGATCAAACCCGACCACCACGATTTTCTCTACCTTTTCACTTTTCGCTCTTTCAATTACCTGCTCTAAGTCTTCATTGTATTGTTCCGCATTTAAGTGGGCATGTGTATCAAATAACATCATTGATTTCTCCTTTCGACAATTCTCCTAAAAAACAAAAGGTGTTCGACGAAATGTTACACGTGGAACACCTTTGTTGATTTATAAAATTTTTGTTCCATTCGCTAGAGATTGATCTACTTCAAGAACTTGCAATTTCCCGCCAGTTTCTCCAGTTAAAATCATCCCCTGGGAGATTTCCCCTCTGAGTTTAACTGGGGTAAGATTCGCTACGCAAACGAGCTTTTTCCCTACTAATTCTTCTGGTTGATAGTGTTTGGCAATCCCAGAGACTATTTGTCTTTTTTCAAATCCAAAATCAAGCTGAAGCTTTAAAAGACGATCCGCTTTTTTCACTGGGGCTGCTTCCAAAACCTGAGCGACTCGAAAATCGACTTTCGAGAAATCATCAAATGCAATTTCTGCTCCCAGCTCAGGTAATTCTGTTTCTTCTATTTCAACTTTCTCTTCTTCTACCTTAGGTGCACTTCCCTGCATTTTTTCTTTAATGTAGGCTACTTCTTCTTCAACCTCTAAACGCGGGAACAAAGGCTCTCCTTTTTGTACCCTCGCTTGTTGAATCGCACCAAAAGAAAGAATGCTGTCCCAACTTTTGAGCTTCTGTTCTTCAATTCCAATCTGGAAGAAGATTTTCTCAGGTGTTTTTGTTAAGAATGGTGTTAATAGCACTGCTGTGATTCTAAGTGATTCTGCTAAGTGATACATGACAGAATGCAATTCTTTTCGTTTCGTCTCATCATTAGCTAATACCCATGGAGCTGTTTGATCAATATATTTATTGGTTCTGCTAATTAATGTCCAAACATTTGAAAGAGCCACCGAGAATTCAAGGTTTTCCATTGCTTCTTCATAGGCTTTCACCGTTTGTTCAGCCACCGCTTTAAGCTCCTCATCAAACTCATTGACAGGACCTTTATAGCTGCTTAATGTACCGTCAAAATACTTTTGCACCATGGCAACCGTACGGTTAAGCAAGTTCCCTAAATCATTGGCAAGGTCATAGTTTATACGTTCCACGAATCCTTCTGGTGTAAACACACCATCCGCACCAAATGGTACCTCGCGAAGCAGATAATAACGAAGGGCATCAAGGCCATAGCGATCAATTAATGAGACCGGATCTACCACGTTCCCTTTTGATTTTGACATCTTGCCATCTTTCATGAGTAGCCAGCCGTGTGCGAAAATTTGTTTCGGTAGTGGCAGATCAAGTGCCATTAGCATAATCGGCCAATAAATTGTATGGAACCGCACAATTTCTTTCCCTACAAGATGCACATTAGCAGGCCAATATTTTTTATATTTTTTATCCGGATCTGTTCCATAGCCAATTGCAGTTAAATAGTTAAATAAAGCATCAATCCATACATAAATAACGTGTCTCGGATTATTAGGTACCTTAATTCCCCAATCAAAGGTTGTTCTTGATACAGCTAAATCCTCTAAGCCTGGTTTAATGAAGTTATTGATCATTTCATTCTTTCTTGATTCAGGCTGAATGAATGATGGGTTCTTTTCGTAATAGTCTAGTAAACGATCCGCATACTTACTCATACGGAAGAAGTATGATTCCTCTTTAATCAATTCAACAGGGTGTCCACTGTCAGGGCTTTTCCCACTAATGACTTCACCTTTCTTATTTCGCTCAACATCAACAAGCTGTGTTTCTGTATAGAATGTTTCATCAGGAATACTGTACCAGCCCTCATATTGATCTAAATAGATATCTCCTTGATCAAGCAGCTTTTGGAATACTTGCTCAATGATTTTCGTATGTCTTTTTTCCGTTGTACGGATGAAATCATCATTTGAAATGTCGAGTTTCTTCCATAATGATTTGATGTCTGCAACGACTGGATCTAAATACTCAATGGGTTTAATATTTTGCTCTTCTGCTTTTTTCTGAATTTTTTGTCCGTGCTCATCTGTACCTGTTAAATACATCACATCATAGCCTTGAAGACGTTTATAACGAGCCATGGCATCTCCTGCCACTGTCGTATAAGCATGTCCAATATGTAATTTTCCGCTCGGATAATATATAGGTGTTGTCAGATAAAACGTTTTTTTCTTTTCCGGCATGTCGGAACCTCCTGCGTTTGTGTAAATATTAAAAACCCCCGCCCAATGGACGAGAGCGGTTATGATAACTTCGTTAAAATGTGAAATATGCAATTATTTTTTGCGCTTATGCTTCTCTATGATACCATCTTAGTCTTTAAGATCAAGCATATATACATAGAATGGGCTGAAATGATCGAAAAAGATGAGTTTTTCTAAAAAGACGACAAACCGCTCGACATTTTGTCGAATATTGTCGTATGAAATCTACTTCCAGATTTACAATTGTCTAATTTAGGGCAAAAGTCTTGTCAATCTGTATTCGCCATTTATCATATTTCATAGATGAAATCCGAAGAATCCTTATACATCAATAGTTTCAAGGCCTTTTGACTTTAAGAGTTATATTTTACAAACAATAGTAAACAAAATGATTGACGATTTATGGAAACCTTGTTATGCTAGGAATGTAAGGAATTTGTCGAATAATGACGAAGATAATCTTATATTAAGAATAAGAACTTTTTGGGAGGAGAATGAAGATGAAATCTACAGGTATTGTACGTAAGGTTGACGAATTAGGACGCGTGGTGATTCCAATCGAACTTCGCCGTACTTTAGGAATCGCTGAAAAAGACGCTTTGGAAATTTATGTTGATGATGAAAAAATTATTCTAAAAAAATATAAACCAAACATGACCTGCCAAGTAACAGGTGAAGTATCAGACGATAACCTTAAACTTGCTAATGGTAAATTAGTTCTTAGCCGTGAAGGTGCAGAGCAAATCATTAACGAAATCCAAAACCAACTTCAATCACAAAAATAAGTTTTATATAAAAAGGTTCTTGCTCCGTTTGCAAGAACCTTTCTTTATTGTTCAATATGATAGGCATCATATATCGTGCGCTTTGGCACACCTCGTTCGACAGCTGTACGCTTAATGGCTTCCTTCGACGTCAATCCTTCCTCTATGTAATGGATCACGTGTTCTTTTTCAGATAAGGGCTTCCACCAGGCTTCTTCATTCAGCTCTTCTTCTCCTTGATCATTTCCTTGTACCACAAGACAGAATTCGCCACGAATTTGCTGCTCCGCAGCCCACATCAGCACATACTCTAAATCTCCACGAATAAACTCTTCAAATTTTTTTGTCAGTTCTCTCGTAATGGCAATGTTTCGGTTTCCCCACACTTCCTTCATAACAGTCAGCGTTTCTTTTAACCGATGGGGGGCTTCATAAAAAATAATCGTTTCTTGGCGTTTTTTCAGTGCTTCCAGCTGTTTTCTCTTTTCCTTTTTTTGACGATCAAGAAAACCGTAAAAGAAAAAAGGCTGAGGTGCGATCCCTGAGGCAATGAGTGCTGTTAGTGCTGCGTTTGCACCAGGTAACGGAATCACAAAGCCTCCGATTTTCGTAAAGTCTTGAACCACTTCAGATCCTGGATCAGAAATAGTTGGTAAACCAGCATCACTCACTAGTGCAATATGTTTTCCTTCTTTTAACCACTCAATTAATTTGTGACCACTGCTATCTTTATTATGCTCATGATAACTTGTTAACGGAGTATCAATTTCGTATACATGACAAAGCTTTTTCGTTTGTCTTGTATCTTCTGCGGCAATATAGTCTACATCTTTTAACGTTTGTATCGCTCGGAACGTCATATCTTCTAAATTTCCGATCGGGGTTGGTACGAGATAAAGTATTCCCATATCTGAATGACCATCAAAGCTTTTCTGTGTCTTTCGCATGTGCCGTCTCCTTTTCCATTCGCATTTCTTCTATATACATGTCTTTCTTTTGACGGGTCCATGTTTTGAAACGATATTCTTGCTGCATTGCTTCCCTTTTGGTTGAAAAGCACTCATGGTAATACAGTTCAACCGGTCGTCTCGCTCTTGTATACTTTGCGCCCTTACCACTATTGTGAACGGTTAGCCTTTTTTGCAGATCATTTGTATACCCAGCATATAAACTGCCATCTGCACATTTCAATACATAAAAGTAATGATTATCCTTCACCATACAGTATCGTCCTGATTTCCTCTGTATACTCTTGGTCTTCCCCATAAACAAAAAGTGGCGGCAGGATTTTCAAATCTGGCTTTCCATCTTTAATGCCTTCTACTAAGATAGTATTGGCTTCTTTTCCCTGTTTAGGATAAACAAATTGAATTCTTTTTGGCTCAATTCGGTAATTCTTCATCAGTTCAACAATCTCAAGCAAACGTCCTGGACGATGGACCATTGCCAATTTGCCTCCTTGCTTCAGCAGAGTGGAAGACACACGAATGACATCTTCTAATGTACAATGAATTTCATGACGTGCAATCGCCAAATATTCATTTTCATTGATTTCTTCCTTAGATGGTGTCTTAAAATATGGCGGGTTACATGTAATCACATCTACCTTATGGTTGCCATAGCGTTCTGGCATATCCTTCAAATCACCATAAATCAATTCAATCTGGTACTGTAATTGGTTATGCTCCACACTTCTCTTTGCCATATTAAACAAGCGTTCTTGAATTTCAACACCTGTAATAGAGGCCTTCGAACGAGTCGAAAGCAAAAGCGGCACAATGCCATTTCCTGTACAAAGATCAATAATCTCCCCTTTTTGAATCGGAACATAAGCAAATTTTGCTAATAATACCGCATCCAATGAAAAGGCGAACACTGTTTTACTTTGTATAATCTTCATATCTTCAGCGAGCAAGTAATCTAAACGTTCATCTTCTCTTAATGAAACCATGCTGTATCCTTTCTCTTCCTGTGAAAAAGGCTCCCGATTCAGCGGAAGCCTTTTCTCATTTTTTATTTAAAAATGACAGACAGAACAAACAGTCTCCCTCTTTACGAATGCTCCCATAATGTACATTACAAATATGGAAGCCCTCCTGATATAAACGAGCAAGGTTATCATGACCTTCTCCTATATCATAATGACTTGGCTTCTGGGCAAAATCATTCTTCGCCTTAGGCGATTTGTCTTGATCTGACTGATCCAGACGTTCACGCAAGTGCTGATTCTCCATCTGAAGCTGATGATTTTCTTCAATCACTTCACCAATATGATTTTTCAAATCACCTAGCTGGCGATAAAGAGAACCGATTTGTTCTTCTAAATTGATCACCGTATCAAATAGTTCCTTTTTATCCAAGGTGGCACACCTCGTTACTCAGTTGTTTGTGCAGATACAACGCCTTCTTGTAATAATTCTTCCCAAGTATATTCTATCACTTTTTCTTGCCCAGTTAATTCAACTTGCAAAATTCGTTCTAAAATGTTGAGTCCTACTACCTTTCCAGAGCCATTAGACGTCTGAATCGTTTCACCTATATCCGGTAATTGTTCTTTCGCCGTTTCATACTCATCATTCTCATATTTCAAGCAGCACATCAAACGTCCGCAAAGCCCTGAAATTTTCGTAGGGTTTAAAGACAGGTTTTGATCTTTTGCCATTTTAATGGACACTGGTTCAAAATCTCCTAAAAATGTTGAACAGCAAAGCATTCGTCCACAAGGACCGATGCCGCCTAGCATTTTTGCCTCATCTCTTACACCAATCTGGCGAAGCTCAATTCTCGTCTTGAAGATCGATGCGAGATCCTTCACTAGCTCACGGAAATCCACTCTGCCATCCGCTGTGAAGTAGAAGATGACCTTGTTTCGGTCAAATGTGAATTCAACATCAACTAGCTTCATTTCCAGACCGTGTTCACTTACCTTCTGAAGACATGTATCAAAGGCTGACATCGCTGCTTCTTTGTTTTCCTCAACAATGAGCCGGTCTCGTTCGTCTGCTACACGAATTACCTTACGTAGAGGGAGAACCACATCGTGTTCATCTACTTTTTTGTTCGCGATGACCACTTGTCCGTACTCAACCCCTCTGACCGTTTCTACAATGACACAACTATCATTTTCTATATGAAATCCATTAGGATCGAAATAATAGATTTTGCCCGCTTTTTTAAAGCGAACACCAATTACGTTGTACAAGCTTATCCCTCCTGCAACATCAACACCAATTGCTCCATTAGCCCTTGGGCATTCACGTTGGATTGAAGTCTCTTTTTCGCTTCTAATACAGCAAGTATCTGGTTTGTCACCATCTGCTGTGTGGAATGCAGCGCGTGCTGCTTCATTGTCTGGAATAAGTCTTGATAAATGATTTTATCTTCATTTCCTATTTGAATCGACAATACATCACGATATATAAATAAAAGCATATCCAGACCTGTGTCTTGAAGGTCTTTCTCTTTGAAAAAAGGCATCCATTGATCATGTATATAAAAAAATGCATGTTCTTTTCGCTGGTGTAAGACTTCATACAATTTTATCACTTTCGCTCTAGACTCTGCAAACTGATCATTTCGACTTAATTCTAGTGCTTCTGCTAAATTATTGGTTAAATTCGACAAAAGTCTTGCAAGATGCTGAGTTACACCTTCTTGTAAAAGCTGCTGCTCCAAGGATTGTGGCTGCAGCGGCTGAAAACTAAGCATCTGACATCTTGAAATAATCGTATCCAGCATTTTATGTGATTGCTCAGTGATTAAAACCGCCATCGTTTCCCGATTAGGCTCCTCTAAAAACTTCAATAAACTGTTCGTGGCATTGACCGTCATTTTGTCCGCATGAAGAATGATATACATTTTTCGGTGTGATTCTACACCTGCTTTTGTAAATTCCTCCTGCAATGCCTGCACTTGCGCTTTCTTAATCGATTGGCCGTCAGGCTGCACTAGATGTAAATCTGGATGGTTGCCAGACTCAATTCTTTTGCAGTTTTGGCAGGATTCACATGGTTTCACTCCTGCTTCCAAACAAAAAAAGCTCTTAGCCAAAAGCATCGCAGCATCTAGCTTTCCTGTCCCTTTTTTCCCTTCAAATAAGTAAGCATGAGCAAGTCGCTCTTTATCAATACTATTAAAAATCAGCCGCATGACGCGCGGCTGCAAATCATTCATGTCATCCCAGCTAATTGCCATGTTATCACTCTCTATGTGTAAAGGTTAATCAACAAACCTTTTATTTCTCCAATACGTTCAAGCAAATCAATCGATGGTTTCTCTTGATCCATCATATCCTCTGTTAATTCAACAAGCTTTTCATCTAATGCTTTGACTAAAGCGAGTGTTCGTGTGTTGCCGTAAAGGTCAAAGCTCCTTGATGTCTCTATATTTAATCCATTATCGACTGTCTCTTTCACAAAACGCTTCACAAGTCCTTTAAACCTGGCCAAATCCTTTAGGTTTCGTGACTTTGTCAACTTTTTACCAAACACTTCGATATCACTCAGCATGACTGTCAGTTGTTCTAAACGCATTTTGCCGCTTTGCGTCTCCATAGAAGCTTTAAAAGAGGCAGACGTCTGGCTTCCTTTAATTGCTTGAAGTTCGCGCTTTTTTAAAAGCAGCCGCATATCTTGATTAATTTTCACAGCAACCCATCCTTAAAATTGATGAAATTGTTCAACTGGCAGAATAAAGACAGTAGCTCCACCAACTTCAACCTCAACAGGGTATGGTACATATGAATCTGCATTTCCGCCCATTGGTGATACTGGCGCAATCATTTGATCACGTTTACGGCAATTTTCCTTTATAAGCTGTAATGCTTTATCCACTCGGACATCATCACAACCAATGATAAAAGTCGTATTCCCAGACTTTAAAAACCCACCAGTTGAAGCTAATTTTGTCACGCCGAAATGATGTTCAGTCAATATCTTCAACAATTTGCTACTATCTTGATCCTGTACAACGGCAACAATTAGTTTCATTCGATTGGCCTCCTTTTTTTAGGCAGATGACATGCCGATGTCTTCCTCTATATTATAACAACGATTGGGAATCAGGTCATATTTGATTTTTCTTTAATGTGTCCTGAATCAACAGAAGTACTTCTTCATAGACGTCCTGCATCGGCTGAGACGCATCCACAACACGAAATCGTTCTGGTGATTGCGTAATCAACAATTCATAGCCTTCTCTGACCAGCTGGTGGAAATTCAGCGCTTCAACGTCTAGTCGATTTTTTTCTCTTCCTCGGTTGGCATCGATTCTCTTTAGTCCTTCCTCCGGCGTAATGGAAAAGTAAATGGTCAATTGAGGCATCGTGCCATTAATGGCAAAATCATTAATCGATTTTACTTCTTCAATCCCAAGACCTCTCGCATAGCCTTGATAGGCAAGGGAGCTATCTACAAAACGATCACATAAAACAGTGTCTCCACGCTGCAATGCCGGTTCTACCTTCTCAGCCAAATGCTGTCTTCTTGCTGCTGCATACAGCAAAGCCTCTGTTTTCGCATCCATTTTTGTATTTTTTTCATTTAAAATGACTTCACGAATCTGCTCAGCAATTTCGATACCACCCGGCTCGCGTGTCGCCGTCACTGCAAAACCTTGGCGTTCCATTTCTTCATACACTTTTCGAATCACTGTCGTTTTTCCGGCACCCTCTGGTCCTTCAAACGTGATAAACATACCACTCATAGTGTCTCCTCTTCTATATAAACATATAATTTTTTCTGGTGAATCACCTGACTTGCTTGAACATGAACCTGATGCCCGAGCAAATGGCTTAACGTCGCAATCTGATCTACTTCAATGCGCTCTCCCTTCAATATCAAAGGAATGCCCGGTGGATAGGGTATGACCGATTCTGCACTAATCCGGCCTGCTGCTTTTTCAAATGGGACGACTTCTATGCCTTGTCTTTGCTTAACGAGCTCTATTGATGGCGATCTCTTTTGAAGCTGCACTTTGCCTTCAAGTAATGAATCACTTTGTTGAAGGGCCTGTTCTATGACTGTAAAAGGAACCTCCTTCATCTGACCTAGACCAAAAACGAGTAAGACTTGATGTTCGTCCGCGAGTTCTGGGTGAACCTCTACCGATTCAAGCACCCTCTTTAGTTCATAACCTGTCAGCCCTTTTGTTGAACGAATCACGCATTTTAATGGATCGGTAGATAGCGAGTCAGTCTCAACCACTTCAAGATGAGAGATACGGTTGAACTGTTTTTTTAGCTTTTCCAGCCCTCTCATCAATCCGTCCAATTTTCTCTTTTCCTTCATCTCTTCAACATAAGCTCTCGCTACATCTAACGAGGCCATAATTGGAAAAGAAGGTGAACTGCTTTGAAGCATCGTTAGCAATGTTTTTATACACTGCGAATCTATTCTATTGCCCTGAAGATGGAGAAAGGACCCCATCGTCATCGCCGGAAGGGTTTTATGTGCTGATTGTACCACCACATCAGCTCCATAGGAAAGAGCAGATGGAGGAAAGTCACCACCTAATACAAAATGCGCTCCATGTGCCTCATCAACCAAAACGATGATCCCTGCATCATGGCACAATTTGACTAAATTTGATAAATCAGCTGCATGTCCGTAGTAATTCGGATAGGTCAAAACGATTGCTCGGCATTTAGGAAATTTCGCAATGGCTTGTTTGACTGTTTCATCAGTAACATGTGTTGGCACGTGCAAGTGTCGATCTACCTCAGTTTCTAACATAATAGGCGTTGCTCCTGCAAGCTCAATCGCATGGAACACAGACTTATGGCAATTTCGTTGAACAAAAATCTCATCTCCTGTACCGCATGTAGCCATCACCATTGCCAAATTTCCGACCGTCGTGCCATTCACGAGGAAAAAGCTTTGATTTGCACCATATAGCTTTGCCAATAAATCCTCTGCCTCTTGAATCACACCAGTCGGGTGTTGGAGATCATCTAGACCTTCAAGCTCCGTCACATCCAGCTGAAGAATTGATGCATAATAGGACCGTGCCTCATCAAAAAAGACATCTCCATTGTGATGTCCTGGAACGTGAAAAGAATAAGGCTTCTTTTCCGCATGTTGTGATAATGCTGTATATAAAGGTGTTTTCAAACAAATCGACCCTTTTCACTTAAACGATATCTTATTTCTATTATAACGTTCAAACAAGTGAACTGAAAGATGGATTCTCATTCCTTTATTGGTTTATGGTTCGCCAGCTTCTGCTCTGCATCGTACATGTTGCTTTTCAATTGAGCTCTCTCTTGGCTTCCATGCTCTTTCACCTGTAAGGTTTCCTGTAATGTTTCGGCTAATTGGAGTTGAACCTTTTTCAACGCTTCTATCGGTGTAAAAGATGCGTCTTTAAGAAGCTGTCCCTGGTGCTTTGATACCTTTTCAAAGGTTTGCTGGATTCGCTGCTCAAGGGCGGAATTGGCACGCTGCTGAATATGAGTTAACGCAATCGACATTTGGTTGATCCATAGAGGAATAGATGCGGAAATAGTTGATTGAATGTGGTTGGCTAATGTATGATTTGTATGCTGAATCATTCGAATTTGAGCATTACATTGCAGTGCAATTTGACGACTTAAAAGCAAATCATACTTCCGTTCTTTCAATCTCTTCATATATTCCTCCTCATTTACTTTCTGACTCATCAATTGCTCCTCTAATGTCCGATCATTTGACCGTTTCGTTTCTGATAGGGCCTGCTGCTCTAAATGTGTCAATTTCTCTTCAATTGCTGCAACCTGTAAAGTCATCTCTTGGAAATAAGACTGATTTTCTTCAAATAAACGCTCTAATAACTTATGGTCCGAAATTAATACGCCCCTTGCGTAACGCAACCTTGCTGATAATCTCTCTATCTGAGCTTCTGCTTGTTTAAAACGAGAAATGACCTCATGGGTAGAACGCCTCTCTCGTTGAAACAACCTCAAAAAAAAGCCTCTCTTCTTTGGCAGTAAATCCTCGGGATCCACTAAATGTAGTTGCTGCAAAAAAGCCTCAAGCACAGCTCCTATTTGATCAATATCTTTTTTCTCAACATACTGCATCATGTGTTGTGATTGTTCGAATAACCGCTCCTGCACACGTGTACCATAGAAAAGCAGCTTTTGTGGATTGTCAGGGATCTTTTCCGCACGCTGTATAGCCTCTTGTTTTTCCTCATCAGATAAAATATCAAACACCCGAAACTGAAGATCTGTAGTAGATGCTGATGATGGTGTAACTTGATCTTCTGGTTTCATCACGTTTGACTCCTTTCATCTATTTTTTGATCATTTTATCTGCCACTTCAAGTTCAATATGAAGTGCTTCTATGTCTCTTCCTAAAACTTGCTGCAAATCATTCGCCAATTGCTTTTGCAGCTCGGACAGTGTAACTCGAGCTTGGCTCAGTGTCATTTCAAGCTCATGACTACGTTTTGGCTGATTATACAGTAGTGCATATTTCTCGGTTAGTTCAACAACAGAATCCAAACTTTCAAAATAAAACCGCTGTGCATCATAAAATCGGTTCGGCTCTTTTTTAGTAATCGTATAAATTCTTCGTGCAAGCCGAAGGATTTCATAATTATGTTTTATCGTCTGTACGTTCTTTACAGCAAATAAAGCTTTCTTTAAACGAACCAGCTTTTGTCCTGCTTCTTTTAGATGCTGTTTAATATATACATAATCACTGCGAGACAGTCCGTGTTTCTTTAAAAACAACCGGAAAGCAACCCATCTGCTCCCTGCAAACATCACGCCCCACCCAATCATTGCAAAAAGTATCGATAATCCAACATGATAATGGAAAACCCCAATACTGACAGTTAAAATCACAAACGAAAAAAGAGTAGAGAGGAAGGCCCATATAAATGCGAAAAAGATTGATTTCATTTCCATCGACTCCTATGAATAATCAGGCTCTCTGTTTATTTTATTATTTATTACGGTTTATGTCCAAACTAAGTACCAAAAAACAGTCCCAATCCTTTTAAAAAAAGACCAGTTAATGGTCTATGAATACAAAGGTGGCGTATGGAGATTCTTCAGCTTTCTAACATAATCGGCATAGCTAGGATCCGAGGTCGATGTAGATATTAACTTTCGCTCACAGTCTCGGCACAAAAACTGATGATATAAATAAATTCCCTTTGTTTTTTTCTCTTCACAAATCAAACAAACCGCTTCTCGCTCTTTTTTTTTCATTGTGACACCTCCACTTATAGCTTCAGTATGCCCTAGCGCTTTCAATTGTATACAAAATTAAGAATGTTTTAGATGGTAGTTTAATATATGTATCCATGTCGTATTGAGTGTTTGTTCCTTTTCTTATAAAACACAAAAAAGACCAGTTCCGTCTGGAACTGATCCTTATAAAGCTTGGCGGCATCCTACTCTCACAGGGGGAAACCCCCAACTACCATCGGCGCTGAAGAGCTTAACTTCCGTGTTCGGTATGGGAACGGG